>JBBASD010000096.1:0-5965 GCA_040399485.1 Cyanobium sp.
CGCGCAGGGAGGCCTCGTCGGCGTGGAAGGAGTAGGCGTCTTTCATGATGAATTCTCGCCCCCGCATCAGGCCGAAGCGGGGGCGAATCTCATCGCGAAACTTTGTTTGGATCTGGTACAGGTTGACTGGCAACTGGCGGTAGGAGCGGATCAGGTCTGCCGCCAGGGCGGTGATGACCTCTTCATGGGTGGGACCCAGTCCCTGTTCCCGGCCCTGGCGATCGGTGAGGTGAAACATGATGCCTTCCCCCGCCGTGTAGCCCGCCCAGCGGCCGCTGCGCTGCCAAAGGTCGGCGGGTTGGAGCTGGGGCAATAGCACTTCCAGGGCACCGGTGCCATTCATTTCCTCGCGCACGATCTGGGAGATCTTTTGGAGAACACGCCAGAGCAGGGGCAGGTAGGCAAAAATTCCGGAGCTGATGCGGCGCGTGTACCCCGCGCGCAACAGCAATTTGTGCGAAATAATCTCTGCCTCCGCAGGATCATCTCGAAGCGTCACCAGCATCAGGCGGGAGACGCGCATGGCCAGAAATGGAGAAGTCAGCGGACCATACCATTAGCCCGCTAAATTCCCCACAGGCGTAAGGCCTTGATAAGTACTTGTGGTTTGCTGGCTCGCCACGGCCCCATGGCTGGATTGGCGAGCCGCTGTCGTCAGAAGTGTAAACGCAATTGGAAATATCTGCTAAGTTCCCAGTCAATCTGGTTGGATTCCGCGTTCCATGCTCGCTCCATCGGCTACCACGCTCATTGGCACAGGTGCCGCTAATGGCGTTCAGGCATTGGCGGCATCCGTGACCCAGGAGCATGGAACTGCAGCTTCAGGGGCTGAGCAGAGCGAAGAGGTGTTGATCACGATCGATGACGTGCAAAAGGCCCTGAATCGTTCCCGCGCTTCTGTATATCGCTATACGAATACCGACCCTCGCAGCCTCAATCCTCCCTTCAACCCTCGCAAGCTGAATCCCGAATATCGTACTGATCAAAAGGACCCGCTGGTTTTCCATCCCAACGAAGTAGCCCGTTTCGCCAGGGACGTGATGCGCATCAAGGAAGTGACGGTCGAGGTGCTCAATTCTCCCTCCACCGCAACCCAGCAGTTGTTGACCTCCATCTTGGAGGAGCTCCGTGCCATCCGTGAACATTTGGACCACCTCGAAGCGCCTCCGAGCCAGCTCAATCACCATCGCCACCACAGCCAGGCCCGCCCGGCCGCTTGAGCCGCCAGTAACGGCCCTACAAGCTAAGGACTGGGCCCCATCTAGGCGAGGCGTTGCAGCAGCACGCCCTCGTAATCCAGGGCCCGGAACACCGGTGCCGGGTCGCTGAAGCCGGCTGCTTCTACCAAGGCGGCCAGGCGGGACGATCCGATCGGATGCACGGCTTCGGTGAGTCCACGCAGGGGTTCATCGTTGGCAATGGTTTCGCCATCCAGCGGACCGGCGGCCCGCTGAAAAGCCAGTCGTGCCGCCGCCAATTGGTCCTGGAGGGCCGACTTTTCTCCCTGCATCAGATCCACCAGAAGCACCTGGCCCCCCGGCCGCAAGCTACGGGCCAGGGCTGTGAGAAATCTCAGTTTGCTGCCGTCATCGGGGAGGCCCTGTAGTACGAGGACCGCAAGGGCGCCGTCGAAACCCGTGCTGCTGTCCAGATCTTCCAGCCGGGTGTCTTGCCAGGTGATGCCTTCGCCAGCGTTGTCTTGCTCGCTGGTCAACCTTTCCCGGGCGGCTGCCAACATCGCCGGCGAGGGATCGATGGCGGTCAGTCGCCAGTCGGGGCGTTGGCGTCGGGCTTCCAGCAGCTCCGCGCCTGTGCCGCAGCCGGCCACCAAGATGGAGGCGCCTGGCATTGCCCCCAGGGGGGAGGTGGCCAGCAGGGCCACCCCAAGGCGGGCCAGGCTGCTGTAGCCGGGAATCAGGAGCTGGGCAATGCGGTCGTAGCTGGTAGCGGCGGTAAGGGACAAGGCACCCAAGCGATGACGGCATGCTAAGCAGCGTTCCCGCCGGCCTCTTTTTGGCGACTCGCGGTTGGAAGCATGCCTTGATTCGGGAATCGGGGCGGGACGTGTCTTAAGTTGGGCGGCGCCGATACCTTGATCTAACGTGCCCACCATCCGTTTTGAAAAGGAAGGCCAGCAGGTGGGTTGCATTGAGGGGGCGAACCTGCGCAAGGCCGCCCTTGATGCCGGCATCAACCCCTACAAGGGCCTCAACAATTTCAACAACTGCGGTGGCCTGGGCCAGTGCGGAACCTGTGTCATGGAAGTGATTGAGGGCGGCCGTAACCTTTCCCCCCGCAGCGATGTTGAAGAGGTTTATCTGGCCGACCGCCCCGCCAATTACCGCCTGAGCTGCCGCACCACCGTCAACGGTGATGTCACCGTGCGTACCAATCCCGGAGACGGCGTTGGCAAGGGCTCCAACAGCCTGGTAGGCGCCCTCAAGGCCCTGGTTGGACGCGGCTGAATTCGGCCATGGCCAACAACGGCGCCGCTGGCGCCATTTTTTACGGCTACAAGGCCTGCGGCACTTGTCGCAAAGCCTTGGCTTGGTTGAAGGACCATGGGCTTGAGTTGGCCATGGTCGACATCACCACGACTCCACCCACCCCCGATCTGTTGCGGCGCGCCTTGGCCCAGGAGGGCGGCCGCTCACGCCTGCTCAACACCAGTGGTCAGAGTTATCGCGTCTTGGGCGCCGCTGTGGTCAAGGCGATGGGAGATGGGCCGTTGCTGCAGGCCCTCGCGGCTGATGGTCGCCTGATCAAACGTCCTTTTCTGGTCACCCCAGCGGGACCGATCCTCACCGGATTTCGTCAGGATGAGTGGCAACAGGCCCTGTTGTGCCCCTGATCTCTCCTGGGTTCGCTGCAGAGTCCCCGGGCCGATCAGAGCCCCCGAGGGTTATCAGTTGATCCAATTCATCTATAAGTTCGTCGATACCCGCCCGGTTGATTTGGCTGAGGTAGTTGCGCTTGACCGCTTCAAGCAAGGCACACAGCAGCTGTTGGGAGCGCTCCAGGTTCGGGCCCTGCTCCAGGGAGGCGGCTAACTCCTCCCAGAAGCGGTCCAGGAAGCGCTGCAGCAGGGCGAGTTGTTGGTCATCCCTATAGCTCAGCCGATCACCCGTGCTGCGGCTCAGGTCAATGAGGCTCTCCACCATGCCGCCGGCCAATTGACGGCTGAGACCTTTTTCCATCTCCAGCAGCGGTTGCAGCCGCCGCAGGGAGGTGGGAATCAGCGAAGATTGCAGGCTGCGCTGCAACGCATGGCCCAAGACTCCCTGCAATTCAGGGGCCAGGCGAGGGGCCACTTCCCCCAGCAGCATCGGACCCCAGATCCGCAGCAGCTCAAGCAGCTGGCGATCCCGGTGCGCGAGCACACTTCGGTCGCTGCGCAGGGAACGGATCCGCTCAGGCCAGCGCCTTGAACGAATCAGCTGTTGCAGTCCGTCCAGCAGTTGCAACGCCAGCACCTCAAACAACTCGACCGCCAGCAGGGCCACCACGCCCCGGCTGATCACGGCTCGCAGCGGCTCGATGCTGATCAGCCGACTGGTATGGAGCCGCTCCAGCACCGGGACCACCCGGAGCCAGCGCCAGAAGGGCAGCAGCAGGGGCAGATCGATCCAGCGCCGCAGCAGGGCCTGATTCCAGCTCAGACCAGGCAGACGGCGCCGCAGTCGCACCGCCCGCAACAGGATGTCGAAGAGAAAGACGCTCTGGAACAGCACCAGGTCGTAGCGCCAGAAGTGATCCGTGGGCCGGCCGTTGTTATCGATCGAGCGCCAGTAGTTCGTGGCTACCAGGGGCAGCACCTCCTTGTTCCAGAAACGGCGCTCCGATTTCCAGATTTGGCTGTTGAGCCGATTGGGATCGAGCAATAGGGTGGCTGACTCCTTGGCCGAGTCGAGGTTGGCCCGGTTGCGCAGGCGGAATTTGATCTTTTCCAGGGTGCCTGAGGCCCCAGTCGCCTCGAAGGGATTGGTATCGATCATCTGCTCGTTTAGGCGGATCTGGCGCCGCAACAGGCGGCTCTGGTCCGGCGTAAGAGCGAGGGGGGCTCCGGGAAGGGCGGGTTGGAGCATGGCCTGGTCCAACTCTTGGAAACTACGCTGGTAGGCCTGGGTTTCCCGGTGGGGCTCAATGCCCTTGATCGGGTCCATCCAGGGCGTCACATCAGGCAGGAAACGCAGCGGCAGGGCGAGGGGTGCCGAAGGAATCGGATAAAGATTGCGTTGCAGCCAGAAGGTCCTCAGCGGCACATAGCTGAGGTCGAAGAACACCCACAGCAGGTTGATGGTCGCCCAGATCGCCACAAAGCGATCCCAGCTCCGCCCAAGGCGATGGCCGGGTACCGGCAGGGCGTCATGCCAGCGGGGGCGAGCCATGGGAGCCTGGCGGCAGGGGAGTGCCTACTCTGGCTGGAATCCAGACTTACCTGACGGAGTGCCTTGAGCCCGAAGGAATCCCAGGCCCATCCCCCCGCTGTCGACGCGGCAGACACAAGGGTTCATCTCACCAGATCCAGGCGACCTGATCGGGAGGAAGAGCCTGAAAACCCTTGGGCCTTCTGGCGCAGCCTGGCGTTGACCCTGGCCGTGGCCCTGGGGATCCGCCAGTTTTTGCTTGAGGCCCGCTACATCCCATCCGGATCGATGCTGCCGGGTCTCCAGCTCCAGGATCGCCTGTTGGTGGAAAAGCTGAGCTACAGGGGCCGGGCGCCCCAGCGCGGCGAAATCATTGTTTTCCATGCACCTCACCATTTTGACCCGGTGCTGAGCTCCCAGCAACCCCGGGGTCCCCTGACCTGCCTACTTGTCAACATTCCCGTCATCGGTTCCATTGAGGGCCTGCAACAGCCCGCCTGCGATGCCTACATCAAGCGGGTTGTCGGCCTTCCCGGCGAGCGGGTGGCGGTGGATCCCCGCGGCCGGGTGTCCATCAACGGCCAGAGGCTTGACGAGCCCTACGTTAAGAACTCCTGCCCGGTGAATGCCCAAGGGCTCGGCCCTTGCCGCACCCTTGATGTAGTGGTGCCCCCGAACCATGTGCTGGTGCTGGGCGATAACCGGGGCAATAGTTGGGATGGCCGCTTCTGGCCCGGTGGTCCCTTTCTCCCCCAGAGCGAGATCATCGGTCGAGCCTTCTGGCGCTTCTACCCCTTCAACAAGATGGGAAGCCTGGGACCAACCACTCCATCGGAGCGGTGAGTCCGCTGGCCACCACCTGACCCAACAGGGGCCGCTCGTGCCAGGGCGGGTTTGCCGCCAAGGACTTTGCGCTCTGGGCTTGCCAGATCCAGGCTTTTTCGGCATCAAACAGCAGCCAACGTTGGCTGCCGGGGACCAGGGCTTCTTCCGCTACTCCGAGAAAACGGGCTGGACCCCAGCACAGCCGTTCCCAGAGAAGGGTTGGTTCCCATCCGTGACCACGCACCAGTTCCTGCCAAAGCAGGGGTAGGACCAGGCCATGGCCGGCCAGGCCCCCAGGGCGCTGGTCCAGCGGCAAGAGCTGTTCTTCCGCATCCAGGGGCTGGTGGTGAACCGCCACGGCGCTGATGACGCCCTCGGCCAGGGCCTGGATCAGCGCCCGTCGGTCCCCTGGACCCCCAAGGGAGGGAACCAGTTTCCAGCCCTCATCCGCCAACTCCAGAGCACCGCTGTCGCTGATCAGGTGCCACCAGCAGACGCTGGCCAGGGGGTGGTGGGGCTGGTGTTGGCGCAACAGGGAGACCCCTTCGGCGGTGGAGAGATTCATCAGCCGCAGTTTGGATTGGGGTAGGCGGCCCGCCAGGGTGAGCAAGGTCTGCAGGGGCAGGATTTCGCTGAGGGCCGGGTCCACCGGCCAGCCCGCCCGCAACGCCTCCACCCGTTCGCGCACGAACCCATTTCGGCAGAGGGTGTAGTCCCTCACCGGCAGCAGGATGGGCTTGTCGGCCATTTCCGCCAGGCTCAGGCCCCGTTCC
>JBBASD010000096.1:6065-9496 GCA_040399485.1 Cyanobium sp.
CACCGGCAGCAGGATGGGCTTGTCGGCCATTTCCGCCAGGCTCAGGCCCCGTTCCAGCAGTCCCAGCGGGGGCAGGCTGTCCCCGGCAGCCAGGCCGATGGCACCGGCCGCCAACTGGTCCCCATGGCCGGCCAGGGCCCGATCCTGGCCTTCGAGGCAGAAGCTGCCCCAAAGGTGCAGTTGCATCGGCGCCGGCCAACGCAGGCCCACCAGCCGCTCGGGCCGGTCCCTCCAGGCCCTGGCCCAGGGCAGCAGAGCCACACTGCCGTAGCCCCCAGCAGCGGCGGCGGCCTGGAGGGTCGTCAGGGTTTCGGCCCGGCCCAGGTAGGGGTCATCCAGGACGCTGTGGGGATCCACCAGCGGAGGTGCCAGCCAGCAGGTTTGGGCATCGATGGATTGGCAGCAGCTCTCAAAGGGCCCTTGCAGGCCCCCGGGTTCGGCCAGGGCCCGCAGCCGCTGGCCGCTGATCAGGGCATCCACAACCCTGGCCGGACGACCCGGGCCTTCCATCAGGTTGACCCGGTGCAGCAGCAGGTGCGGGTCGCTCATGGGGGCATCAGCCGGATCAAAGGGCTCCGGCGGTGGTTCGATCCAGCACGCCGCCCAGATGGCGGGTCAGATTCATGCTTGTTACCACCGCAGGGCTTTCGGCACCGTTGGGGTAATCGATCACCGTGACCCCTCCGTTGCCCTGCTTGACGGCCCAGATGTGGCGGGCTTCAAGACCGAGAAGGTGGCAAATCAGGGTCTTGTTGACGGCGTCATGGGCCACCACCAGGGCGGTTTCGTCGTTGTCGAGGCTGCGTACGATCCGCTGCCAGGCCTCCAGGGAACGGTCCCACACCTGTTGGAGATTTTCGCCCTCGGGCATCTGCACGGTTTCCGGGGCCCGCTTCCAATCGGCCAGCAGTTCGGGCCAATGGGTGGCTATTTCACTTTCCAAGCGGCCCTCCCAGTGGCCATGGCCAATTTCCCGCAGACCCTGGGTGCTCACCAAGGGCACGTTGGGATGGCAGGCCAAGATGGCCTCGGCGGTTTGGCGGGGACGGGCCATGGCGCTGGTGTAGGCCCGTTGGATCGGTGTCGAGGCCAGAAACTCAGCCGCTGCCTGGGCCTGTTCCACACCTCGACTATTGAGGGGGATGTCAATCTGCCCCTGGAAGCGCCCCTGGCGATTCCAGTCGGTTTCCCCATGGCGCACCAGCAGGAGCCGGGGACCGGCGGTTCGACGGGGCAGGGGGGCGTCGAGGTGGGAGGTGCCGTTGAGGGACTCGATCTGGACCTCCAGACCGCCGTCCGCCCGTCGGCTCAGATTGAAGATCGAGATTGAGGCATTGTCCAGCCGAATCCGCCGAAAGCCCTCTAAACCGATGCCAAGCAGCTTCAGCACCAGGACCCTCAAAATGGCGTTGTGGCCCACCACCAGCACACTGGCAGCGACGCTGGGGGCGTCAATGGCTTCGCCATGCTGGCCGATAAGTCGATCGGCGAAGCGGGCTGCCTGGTCCATCAACTCTGGCAGGGGCCGATAGCGCCGGCCATCGGCCCGTTCGAGTTCCAGCTCGGCGGGGCGATGGCGCCAGATGGACTCCAGTTCTGGTGCCCGCTGGACGAGTTCGCTGAGCGTCCAGCCTTTCCAGGGCTCCAGGTCGATCTCCAACAGGTCGTCATCCAGGTAATGGCTGACGCCATGCCCCTGGGCCGCCAGCAGCTCTTCTGCAGTATGGCGGGCGCGGCTGAGGGGGGAAGACAGGGCCGTGGTGAAAGGCACCTCCTGCAGGTTGAGGCCGCAGGATCGGGCCTGCTCACGCCCGTTGTCCGTGAGGCTGGACAGGTCGTCCCGGCCCTGGATGCGGTCCTCCAGGTTGAAGCTGCTGAGTCCATGGCGAACCAGCACGAGACGAAGGGACACGGCCACTTGGGGGACTGGCGCCATCGTATGGGAGGGGCCCCAGCCAGGCCCCGCCTCCAGCCGGCGCGAGACAATCCTTTCGCTTGTCTCCCGAGGCCCTGCGGTTGTCCGGTCCCCCACCTTTGCCGCTGCCAGATCCCAGCATCCCCCTGGCAAGCCCCTACTGGAAAAGGGTGCTGGCCCTGCTGGCCCTGGCCCTCAGCCTGGTGCTGTGGACCGAGGGATTGCTGGGCAGCCTGGAGCGACCTTCGGTGCTGGATGCCCTCGGTGTGCGCCAGATGGAGGTGGCTGCCCTGGCGGCGGAGGGGCTGCCGGCCCCTTGGCGGGCCGTGCTGGTGGGCGACGATCCCCGGGGGGCCTTGAGCCAGGAGCTGGATCGCCAGATCAAGGCTTCGGGCCTAGGTGCCAGTGCCGTGCAAAGCCTGGAGATGGCCCTGCTGGATTCAGCGACGGCCGAGGACCCTACGGGAGCCCTTTCCGCCTCCGTCACCGGGTTGCTGGACCAGGTGGCTGGGGCCCGCCAGCCCCTGCTCAAGGCCCTGCTGCGGGGCCAGCCCGTGGCGGTCGGCGAGCGCGCCCGGCTCCTGGCCCCCTGGGGCCAGGAGCCGATGCTGGAGCAGCTGACCTGTGAGTGGCTTGGGGGGCCTTCCAGCAGCTGCCCCGCCCAGCACCAACGCCGCCTTCTGCTGATGCAGTTGCTGGGGATCAGCGTGCTGCCCGTGGTCTTGATGGTCTTTGGAGGGCTTTTGCTGCTGCTCCAGCTCTGGCGCTCATACCGCGGTCAACTGGCGCCGCTGCCGCCTCTCCAGGGTCCGGTGCTTTCCGCGGTGGATGTCACCTTGCTGATTGCGGGGGGGTTCGTGCTTGTGGGGGAGGTGCTGCTGCCGGCCTTGCTGCAAAGCCCCACTACGGCCCTGCTGCAAAAAATAAGCCTGGCGCCCGCCACGGCCCAGGGACTGCAGGTGCTGATTCAGTACCTGGTGTTGATGGTGGCGCCCCTGCTGATCCTGCACCTGTTGCTGCGGGGCCGAAATGCCCCAGAGGGTGGCTGGTTGCAATGGCGTTGGCAGCCCCTTTTTGGGGCCCTGACTCAAGCCATCGGCGCACTCCTCATGGTGATGCCCCTGGTGGCCTTGGCTAGCTGGCTGATCAGTTTGGTGTGGCGTGACCCGGGTGGCAGCAATCCGCTGTTGGAATTGGTTTTCCACAGCGGCGACCGGTTCGCTTTGCTGTGCCTCGGCTTAACCGCCACGGTGCTGGCTCCTCTTTTTGAAGAAACCCTGTTCAGGGGGGTGCTGTTGCCAGTTTTGGGGCAGCGGCTGGGCGGGCTCGGGGCGGTGGTGGCCAGTGCGGCGGTATTCGCCCTGGCCCACCTCAGTCTGGGGGAGCTGGTCCCCCTGTTTGTGCTGGGCGTTGGCCTTGGGTTGCTGCGTTGGCGAACGGGGCGCCTGGCCCCCGGTGTCTTCATGCATGGTTTCTGGAATGCCCTGACTTTCATCAACCTGATTTCCCTGGCTGG
>JBBASD010000097.1:0-9309 GCA_040399485.1 Cyanobium sp.
CGACGAGGGGCACCTGCCAGCGTTGCAGCAGGGCCGTCCCTGCCGCAGGCAAACCAGTGGACAACTGGACGTGTTCCAACATCAACAGGCAGGGTTGGCGCCAAGCTCCAAGCAATTCCGCCCAACAGCCACCGGAATCCAGCGCCAGACCTGGATCGAGGGGGAGTACCGCCAGCCAGGGATCCGGACAGAGCGATAACTGGGCCATGGCCTGCTGGGGGTCAGCAGCGTCGGCGATCGTTCTCAAAGGGAGAGCGAGCACATGGGCCAGACGGTCGGCAGCGGCATACAGGCAGTCCCCCGATCCCCCCAAACTCCCTGGGGCTCCCTGGGCCACGACCAGTAGTTGCAGTGGGGGCAACGACATCAGGGCCGCCATGGGGTTGGGGGAGGGTGGGGCCAGGTACGCTTCTAGCATCGAAGCGCTGCGACCTGCCCACTGCCTTGTGACGACATTCTCGACTGCTGAAAGGCTGGAGTCGGGCGGTTACCAGCCCCACGGGCTGGCCGACAGCCGAAGATTGCGCCTCTTCAGTGGCACTTCCAACCCCGAACTGGCTCAAGAAATTGGTTATTACCTGGGTGTGGCTGATGGTCCTCGGGTGATTAAACGCTTCGCCGATGGCGAACTGTATATCCAAATTCAGGAATCGATTCGGGGCTGCGATGTGTTTCTCATTCAGCCTACTTGCGCTCCAGTTAATGATCACTTGATGGAATTGGTTATAATGGTTGATGCCTGTCGCCGAGCCTCAGCCCGTCAAATCACTGCGGTCATTCCTTATTATGGTTATGCTAGAGCCGACCGCAAGACTGCAGGGCGCGAATCAATCACCGCCAAGCTGGTAGCCAATTTATTGGTGACTTCCGGCGTTGATCGGGTACTGGCCATGGACCTCCATTCCTCCCAGATTCAAGGCTATTTCGACATTCCCTGCGATCACATTTATGGTTCGCCGGTGTTGGTCGACTACCTCGGTACCCGGGATCTAGGCGAGGTGGTAGTGGTTTCTCCTGATGTTGGTGGCGTAGCCCGCGCCCGGGCCTTCGCAAAACAGATGAATGACGCCCCTTTGGCGATCATTGACAAGCGTCGCTCGGGTCACAATGTTGCCGAAAGTCTAACTGTTATTGGTGATGTCAAAGGCAAAACGGCTATTCTCATTGACGACATGATTGACACTGGTGGCACCATCTGTCAGGGGGCGAAGCTATTGCGGCAGCGGGGTGCGGCCCGGGTCCTGGCCTGCGCCACCCATGCGGTCTTCTCGCCCCCAGCGGTGGAGCGCCTTTCCACCCCCGGGCTGTTTGAAGAGGTGGTCGTAACCAACAGCATCCCCATCACCCCCCAGCGTCGTTTCCCCCAGCTCCAGGTGCTCTCAGTGGCCAATATGCTGGGCGAAGCCATCTGGCGCATTCACCAAGAAAGCTCGGTGAGCTCCATGTTCCGCTGATTTCTGTGGCCGCCATGCATCGCCTCGGCCCTGCCGGAGCTCGGAACGCCAAGCCGAGGTCGTCCTTGGCCCGTAGCGCATACCTCAAACGTCTGCTGCCAGTCAGCCTCACCCTGCTGGTCACTTCCCTCTTACCCATGGTCGCCATACCGGCGGCCGGCCTGGCCAAAGACGGTGTCAGCACCTTGCCCCAGCCCCGGGGACGCCGAGTAGGCGTATGGATGACCAACAGCCCCAGTCCCCTCTATTACGATTCCAAGCGGATTGATGCAGCGGTGGCCGAACTGGCTGCCACTGGTTTCAACACCATCTACCCAAACGTCTGGAGTCGCGGCGCCACGTTTCACCGCAGCCGTTATGCCCCTCTGGAACCCACCCTGGCGGCGGTTAACCCCAACCTGGATCCGATTTGTCGCATCACCAAGGCAGCCCAACGCCATGGCATGCAAGTGGTGCCCTGGTTCGAATATGGCCTGATGGAACCAGGGGATGCCGAGGTGGTGCGTCTCAATCCCGACTGGCTGCTGCGCCGTGCCGATGGCAGCGCCCTTTATGCCGTCCATGGCGCCGACCTGCGCACCTCCCCTCTCAAGGACCTGCGGGTCTGGCTCAACCCGGCCCATCCCGGAGTGAGGCAGCGCTTCATCGGCCTGATCATGGAGATCGTGCAGCGCTGTGGCGTGGATGGCATCCAGTTGGATGATCACTTCGCCTGGCCAGTGGATCTCGGCTACGACAATTACACCCGCATGCTGTATCGCCAGACCACGGGCCGCGAACCGCCAGCCAACCCCAAAGATCGCTATTGGATGAGCTGGCGCCGCTATCACCTCACCAGCCTGATGCGCGAGTTGCGTATTCGCCTGCAACAGGCTTCCACGAGCAAACGGCTGTTGGTCAGCCTCTCGCCCGGGCCCTACCGATCGGCTTTCAATGAATGGCTCCAGGACTGGGAGTTATGGGCCATGGGTGGCCTAGTTGATGATTTAGTGGTGCAGAACTACGCATACTCCATGGAAGGTTTTACTAACGATCTCAACCAAGCCGCCCTGATCAAGGCCCGTAGCTGGGGGGTGCCCGTCGAAATCGGCGTCCTGGCGGGCCTCGGAGTGCGCACTACGGACATGGGCACCATCGCCGAAAAAGTGCAATTGGCCGCCAGCAGGGGCCATGGCGTGATTTATTTCTTCTGGGAGGGCCTTTGGGGCAAGTACGCCGGATCGGAGGGGGCTGCATATCGTCAGAGTCAGTTCAACGCCCTGCATCGCGCTGCCTTCGGCACTACCAACAGCTGGCCGGCGGGGAATTGGCCCTCGACCCTGGGGCCGCGACGCCTGCCGCCATCGCCTCCACCGGCGGTGGGCCTAGGCCGGGCCCTGCCGCCCCCCCCGCCCCCCCCCTTACCGGAGTAAGGGTAATTTAGTAGGCAACCTGCTGGTTAGGTCAAATCACGCTTTAGCACCGCGTAGAGATAATCAGGAGATTTGTAGCGACTGGGCAAACATAGATGCAATTTCTCTAGGCGACTCCAACAAACCGTTCGGATGATCTCATCACGGCTGCGGCCCTCCTTGAGAAGCAGGCGCATGGCCTTGCAATAAAGAGAATACTTTGCTTCGAGTTCGCCGATGGTGGGCGGTGTAGCTGAGGCGGCGGATCCGGATCCCTGCATGAAAAGGGGGCGCCCAGCACACATTTTGGGGCGCATAAGCCAGCCTAGGATCTGCCTGGAATGGCCCCAATTCCCTGGGTGCGTCGATGGGCCAGAAGGCTGGCTTGGGCGTCGTCGAGCCGGCCGGCGTTGTGCAGGATTCGAGTGATGCGCTCGATGTCCAGCACCGCATGGAGCCGATAGCCGCCCGTTTCCAACCGCTTGCGGGCCCGGCGATCGCTGGCGCCACCATGGTCGATGAACACCACCACATCCTGGACCTGGAGACCAGAACTCTCCAGTTTGGCGATTCCTTCCAGCACGCTGCCGCCGGTAATCAGCACATCGTCCA
The DNA here is from genome assembly GCA_040399485.1 of Cyanobium sp. Classification (GTDB taxonomy): domain Bacteria; phylum Cyanobacteriota; class Cyanobacteriia; order PCC-6307; family Cyanobiaceae; genus Cyanobium. Next base: position 3,458 of record JBBASD010000097.1, read on the forward strand.
CCACCACCACCAGATCACCCTCTTCAAAATCACCCTCAATAAGCCGACGCGCGCCATGGGCCTTGACCTCCTTGCGGGGATAGATGAGCGGTTTGTGGAGCAAGAGGGAAAGACCGGTGGCGGTGGGCAAGGAGCCGTAGGGAATCCCGGCAATGCGATCAAAGGCTAGTTCGGCCATGGCCAGGGAATAGGCATGGAGAACACGATGAAAAAGATTTGGATCGGAAATGATCTGGCGCAGATCGATATAATAACTAAAGACATCTCCCGACGCCTGAACATACTCTCCAAACAGCAGGCAACCGATATCGAACAAATCGACGATCAGCTCGGCATGGGGTTCGGCGTAGACCTCTACCCCGCAGGGATCCTTGCTGCTTTCGGTGATCTTTCGCCCCTGACCATTGGAGCTGCTGGGTTGGGGAAGCCACAACTGGCATGAATCCTGCCGGCTTTGGGAGCGCCGCTGCAGCCATTGCTCCCGCTGTTCACCAATGCGGCGCTTGAGGGCGCCGGCCCTGGCGGCGATGTCCGACTCCACCAGGAGGTTCTGGGGGAGGGGCAACAGCAAACCATCGGCACTGTCGCTGAGACCGGCTTCGAGCAGGGCGACAAGGCGATCTTCTTCTGCCCAGAGACTCCTGAGAATCAAGAACCGTTCCGGGGCCTCCCGCCTCACCCTGGCCAGGATCTCCGGATCGCTGGTGCCCACTTCAAGCAGCAGTTGCTCTGGTGTTCCCCACAACTGACATTCACGTACCACCCGCAGATAAAGCGGATCCTGCTCATTGGGATGGTGTTGTATGCGCCATGCGGCTGGATTGGAACTGTGGCAGGTGACCACAACCGCCCGCTGGGGATAGAGAAGGAACGGGGCGGCGATGTCCTGTCCCGCTAGCGGGGACAGGGTCACCGCATCGGCCCCCAGGTCGCGGAACAGATAGCTGGCCAGGGCCGAGGAACTGTTGAGGTCGCCATGTTTGGCGTCCACGATCAGGGGAATTCCCGGAGGCACCAGCTCGCGCACCTCTCGCAACAGCTCCAGCCCCACCGGGCCCAGGGCCTGATAAAAGCCGAGGCTGGGTTTGTAGGCGCATACATGGTCGGCGGTAGCTTCAACCACCGCCTTGATCCAATGTCGGGCCAAAGAGAGAAACGAGCGACCGCCCATCCCCCGTCCCTGGGCCCAGGTGTTCAACATCTCTGGATTGGGGTCCAATCCGGTCACCAACAGGGTCTGGTGACGGGAGATTGCCTCAGTGAGTTGAACGAAGAAACCCATCGCCAATGGTTGCACCTGAGTGGAAGGGACCCCTTGGAAGGTTCTTCAATGAATTTGAAACAACTTATGGCCCTGCTAAGTAGTGATGTAACAGCTCTTATTCGATGCCAGGAATTCTGGACAGCTCAGAGCGCCGTGATCTCCGCATAGATTGGCTGCCATGTAGCCGCTTGCAGACATTGTAGGGCCTCCGCCTCGGTGGTCGCCCTGCGGGCCAGTCCCTCTGCCACCGCCGCCAGGGCCACGGCCCGGGCCACGGAGGTGGATACCTGCTGTACCTGATCAAGGGCCACCATCAAGGGAGCATCAGGATCATGGGCAGCGGGGATCGCATCGGCCAGCGCCCCGATACAGGCATCAATCATGGCCTCACTTACCTGGCTTGCTCCCACGGCCACCGCCGCAAAGCCCAGGCCCGGAAACACAAAGCAGTTGTTGCACTGCCCGATCTCCCGCAGACGCCCGCCAATCTCGACCGCTGTAAACGGACTTCCGGTGGCGACCAAGGCGCGACCACCGCTCCAGCGCAATAGGTTTTCCGGTGTCACTTCCGCCAGGGGCGTGGGGTTGGAGAGGGGCAGCACAATGGGTCGCTGACAGCCCCGGCAAAGCGCTTCAATCACTTCCTGGTCAAAGGCACCGGCGCAGGTAGAGGTGCCGATCAACACTGTCGGAGCCAGGCACTCCACCACGGTCTGGAGGCCGATGGGTCCCTGGCCAGCCAGGGGCCAGTCGGCCAGTTGCTCTGGGCGCTTGCAATAAGGCTGGACCGCCCCATGGACCCCCTCAAGGCCGGCGTGAACCAGGCCCTGACGATCGATCATCCATAGACGGTCGGCGGCCTGCTGGGCGTCCAGACCCCTGGCCTGCAGCAACCGCATCAGCCGCTCGGCGATGCCGCAGCCCGCGCTGCCGGCCCCAAAGATGACGATGCGTTGGTCCTCCAGAACCTGACCCAGACCCCTCAAGCCGGCCAAAATGGCGGCAGCAGCCACACCACTGGTGCCCTGAATGTCGTCATTGAAACTGGGTAGCCGCTCCCGGTAGGCCTCCAGAACCCGACGGGCATTGCCGGCGCCAAAGTCCTCCCAGTGAACCAGGGCGCCAGGACACACCTCCCGCACAGCCTGGATGAAGGCCTCCATGAAGGCGTCGTAGGCGGCGCCCTCCAGCCGTGGCTGGCGCAGCCCCGGATAGGTCGGATCGTCCAGCAGGTCGGGATTGTTGGTGCCCACATCAAGCATCACGGGCAGGGCCCGACGGGGATCGAGACCGGCACAGAGGGTGTACACGGCCAACTTGCCCTGGCAGATGTGAATTCCCCCAATCCCCTGGTCGCCAATTCCCAAAATGCCCTGGGCATCGGTCACCAGCAGCAGGTCGGGGCGGTTGTCCCCTGGTTGCCCCCCCATCGGTGTACAGGCCTGGCGCAGGATGGCCCCCAAGCGGTCCTGTTGATCGGCTGTGAGATACACCCCCATGGAAGGGCTGCGGTAGGAATGACTGAAGCCCTGAATGGCCTGGCCTACGGTAGGGGTATAAACAATGGGCATTACTGCCTCTATGTGGTCGGCCAGAAAACGGTGGAACAGGATGAGATTCCGTTCCCGCAATGTCTGCATATAGGTGTAACGCTCCATGGGACTGGCCAGGGCGTCGAAGGCCTGCCAGCAGCGCTCCACCTGCTGTTCTATCGTCTCGACCTGCCAGGGCAACAGGGCCTCTAACTCCAGGGCGCGGCGCTCCTGGCGGCTGAAGGCGGTGCCCTTGTTGAGCTGGGGATTGTTGAGGAGTTCGGCCCCCCTCAAAGTGGTGGCCAGTGGGGCAGGGGGGCGCAGAGCGACCACGGCATCACAATCGGGCGCCCCCATCCTGCCCCCCCCGCTCGCGGCACCAGGAAAGCCGTTGGCCCGCATGGAACGGCACCAGGGCGTGGTCGTTGCCCGCAGCATCGGCCAAGTGCAACCTCACTGGCACCTCCAGGCTTTGCCGCCGCAGGACGATGCGCTCTTCGTTGAGGGGCAGGCCGTAGAAGCGGGGACCGAAGGTGCTGGCGAAATCTTCGAGGCGATCCAGGGCACCCTCCTGCTCGAAGACGGTGGCGTAACTCTCGATGGCGTAGGGACTGTTGAAAATCCCGGCGCAACCACAGGCGGATTCCTTGGCGTGGCGGGGGTGGGGAGCCGAATCGGTGCCCAGGAAGTAACGAGGATGGCCGGAGGTGGCGGCGGCGCGCAGGGCCAGGCGATGGCGCTCCCGCTTGATCACCGGCAGACAGTAGTTATCGGGTCGCAAGCCACCGGCAAACAGGGCATTGCGGTTGAGGTGCAGATGGTGGGGAGTGATCGTGGCCGCCAGGTTGGGGCCGGCGGCGGCCACGAAGTCCACCGCTTCGGCGGTGGTGATGTGTTCGAGCACCACCTTCAGTCCAGGATGGCGCTGCAGCAGGGGCGCCAGGTGCCTCTCCAGGAAGACCGCCTCACGATCAAAGATGTCTACCTCGGTGTCGGTTACCTCGCCATGGATCAGCAAAGGCAAGCCGCAGCGCTCCATGGTCTCCAGTACCGCCGTCAGCTGGTTGATGTCACTGACGCCTGCAGCCGAGTTTGTGGTGGCGTGGGCTGGATAGAGCTTGCAGGCCGTGAACACCCCCTGGCGCTGGCCCCGTTCCAACTCATCGGCATTGATGTTATCGGTCAGATAGGCGGTCATCAGCGGTGTGAAACCGCTTGCTTCGGGCAAGGCTGCCAGGATCCGCTGCCGATAGGCCCTGGTGGCCGCCAGCGTGGTGAGGGGTGGGGCCAGGTTGGGCATCACAATCGCCCGACCGAAAACGGCCGCCGTCAGCGGCGCCACCGCTTCCAGCAGGTTGCCATCGCGTAGATGGACATGCCAGTCGTCCGGGCGCCGGAGGGTGAGGCGTTCGGCAGGGGCATCAATCATGGGCGCAGCCGCTCGATATAACCCACATTGACGTCATTTCTATCGGTTTGAAGATAGAGATACCCCGATCCATCCGCCAACACGATACCTCTATAATTCCAGTCGACATCAAGGGAATCACGCTGGTGGATCGTGGCTAGACAATCGGGAGTCACCTGCAAGCTCCCCCGGTAGGTGGCTTCTTCCACAGTCTCGCCATAACTGGAAATGGCAATTCCACGAACGGTGCCGTTGTTCCAGCGTTCATGCTGAACAGTACCGTTGGGCCGCCAGGCGCCTTGGCGATAATCGGCGCCTTCCTGCTTGCTCACTGCGGCCCCATCGAGAAGGCTGGCGGTGCAGGCCGTATTCGGTTGCCGGAACCAACGAGATATGGAGAACACATCGGGCAGCAGCCCAATCGAATAACGGGGAATGCCGTTAAGGTCAAGTACCGCCTGGCTCTGGCGTAATGTGTTCGCAAAGGTGCGCTGGATACGTACACGACAGAGGGAAATAGCTTCGAAACGACCGGTATAGGGAGCTTCGCTGAATTCGTGACCTATGCGTTGTAATCTAACCCCGCGAATTTGGCCATCGGCGCTCCAGGTTTCTTGCAGTAAGGCCGCATAGGGCCCCGCTGGCAGATTGCCTTGGCTCATCAGCACATATCGCCCCGGCTGGGGGGCCGCACAGGGCTGCATAGGCACCCCTGCCGCCGGGATCGCCGCCCCTGGAGCCGCCCCCTTGACGGCCGCCGCCCCAGGCCCTGAGGCAGCTTTGGCTGGAGTGGTCCCGGCGACGACTGGAAGGCTGGCGACCAGGGGAGCGGCCAGCAGGGGGGAGCCCAGCAAAAGGAGGGACAGGAGGGATGGGCGCGAGCGGGTGGCCAAAGCGGGATTGGAAGGCGACGCCCTGCATCCTTAGCGCATCTGTGCTCCCCTGCCCAGTTGACCCCTTTGCCCACGGCAGCAAAGGGGAGCCTGGCTTGGCCCTGGGCCCAGGCTGGGAGAATGGCCAAGACGAACTGGCCGCAAGGGAAAACAACAGCGATGCACTTCCCATGGGGCCAGCGTGCCGGTGTGATGGGGGTGATCAACCTCACCCCCGATTCCTTCAGCGATGGCGGCCGCTGCGAAGGCGCTGAGGCGGCCCTGCGCCAGGCGGAGCGTCTCCTGCGCCAGGGCGCCGATGTGCTCGACCTTGGGGCCCAAAGCACCCGCCCTGGCGCTGCGGAGGTGGGGGCGGAGACCGAACTGGGGCGTTTGCTGCCGGCCCTGCACGCCATCCGTGCCGCCCAGCCGCAAGCGATTCTCTCCATCGATACCTTTTGGGGGGAGGTGGCGGAGGCGGCCCTGGCGGCGGGCGCGGACTGGATCAATGACGTCAGCGGCGGTCGTCGGGACCCCAGCCTGCTCAAGGCGGTGGCTGGCCATCGGTGCACTTTGGTGCTGATGCACAGCCGCGGCGATAGCCGCACCATGGACCAGCAATGCCAATACAACGATGTAGTGGCGGACGTGCGCCAGGAGCTGGAGCAAGCCAGCCAGCGGGCCCTGGCGGCCGGTGTGGAGCGGGGACAACTGATCTGGGATCCCGGCCTCGGTTTTGCCAAGACCACGGACCAGAATCTCGAACTGCTGCGGCG
>JBBASD010000098.1:0-9221 GCA_040399485.1 Cyanobium sp.
CTCGATCGCGGCGCGGTAGGCAGGCAGGGCAGCGGTCAGCTGGGCGGCGATGCTGCTCACAAAGCGCCCCGGCACACGAGCAGAAACACCAGCCGGGGGATGCTCATTTCAGTGGCGGTGTTGAACTCCAGCTCGGCTGCTTGCACGATGGAGCCCGTTCGGGATGTCTGACCATGAAGGTGAGCGTCGATTACTGCCTGGCGCCGTTCATCCTGAGTTGCTGAAGGGCGCTGGGCAATGCACCGATGACTGGGGGTAGGTTGCTGGGCTGGACCGGCTTGCTGGCGCTGGGCTACGCCGTTGTCTGCCTGCTGGTGTTCCTGAACCAGCGCTCGTTCATCTATTTCCCCCAGCCCGCCGCCGATGCATCCGGCCGGCTGGAGCTGCAGGTGGAGGGAAAGCGGGTGCTGGTGGCCCATCGGCCCCACCCCGGTCCCCGGGCGCTGATCTACTTCGGCGGCAATGCCGAGGACGTGTCCCTCACCCGCGTCGAGCTGGCCGCCCTGCTGCCGGACAGCGCCCTCTATCTGCTCCACTACCGCGGCTTCGGTGGCAGCGAGGGCAGTCCGAGCGAAGCGGCCCTGCGCGCCGACGCCCAGGCCCTGTATGCCCACGTGGCCGAGCGCCATAGCGCGGTGACGGTGGTGGGCCGCAGCCTTGGCACAGGACCGGCGGTGCATCTGGCTGCCACGCGGCCGGTGCAGCGGCTGGTGCTGTTGGTGCCGTTCGACAGCCTGCTGGCGGTAGCCCGCGGCACCATGCCGTGGCTGCCGGTCGATCTGCTGCTGCTCGATCGCTGGGATGCGGCCGCCGAGGCGCCCCTGGTGCGCGCCCCCACCACGATCGTGGCGGCGGCCGTCGATCGGGTGGTGCCCACCCGCCACGCCGTCGCCCTGCACCGCGCCTTCCAGCCCGGCGTGGCCGAGCTGGTTCTGGTGCCCGACCTCGACCACAACTCGCCGATCCTCAGCTCGGCGGCCTTCCGCGCTGCCCTGCAAGACCAGGAAACTGGCCGTCGCCACAGCCGCTGGTAGGTGCCGCTGGAGGCGGCCGTGTCGCCTGCTGATGAAGCCACTGGGGGTGCGATCAAGCCGGAAGTCCTTGCCGATTCACACCGGGCCCTTGGGACTTCACGGTGGAGGGCGCCATCAGGAAGCCTCTGCCGGAAGCAGGGCAGCACCTGCAGCAATTTCTCGTCGAGATGGTACCAAGGGGTGCGGTGGTAGGCCTCCGCCAGCTCCGGCGCCAGGAATCGCGAGGCGTTGCCTCCACATCCGCGCCCAGCGGCAGATGGTGGCGGCCCAGAAGCCGATCGGATCGTTCATCTCATCCATTACCTGCAGACCCGCCTCAATCAGGGCGGCATAGGCCAGCTGATTGGCACAGTGCTGGAAGCTCTGCGGGTACGGTAGCGATTCTGCCCCTGCTAGCTGCAGGGTTGTTTGCGGCGCAGTTCCGCGATCACCGTATGCCATTGAGGCCAGGAGTTATCACTTTGCTTGCGAGACCGCCCTGCTTCTGCGCATCGTGCAGGTGCCGACCGAGCAGAGGCTGGGTTTCACCGAGAAACGCGAGGCCTGGGAGAAGGTAGTGGCCCAGGTGGAGAAGCAGTTCAAGGGGCCCCTTGGATTGGCCCAGGCAAGGCAGGCGGGGCCGCCCGTCTGTGTCGGGTAGTTAGTCAAACCGTGCCAGATGAAAAATTTCGCATTAACGGCAACAGCTGAAGTCAACACCAAAGAATTGCAACAGACTTTGTCGCCTGAGGCGTCAGAAGATATATTTGAATTCGAAACAGTTTCTCTGCTCTGATCATGACCAATCTGTTGTTTCCTCTCCGCAAGAGACCTGCTTATAGCTACAAATATGGAAGCAGGGAATTTGGCGCTTATCGCCATGTAAATCGCCTGCATGCGGGATGTGATTTGCTGGCCCCAGAGGGCACGGAAGTTCTCGCCATAGATAATGGGACAGTGATTCAAGGTCCATATCCGTTTTTTGATGTGGTCTATGCAATTGAAGTTCAGCACGATAGTGGCATTGTTGTACGTTATACTGAAATCCAACAGACTTTGCCTCAGGGAATCTCAGCGGGTGCCCGTGTTTCCAGAGGGCAGGTGATTGGCTATGTCGGGCTGATGACGAGCGGGTCATCTATGTTGCATTTTGAGATGTATAAAGGAACTGCGAATGGTGAGCTCACAACAGGTTCTGGCCCCTACCGCCGTCGCTCCGATTTGATGGATCCCACGTCTTTCCTGGACACGGCTCCTTTAGTAGATACTGAAGCGCCGCCAAGGCCTCTTCAACCAGGAGAAGCGCGTGCCAATGAACATGTTTCAAGTGTATTGAATCTCAGGAGTAGGCCCGCCATCGAGGCCTCCATTGTGACAACCCTCAGCCCTGGCACGGTGGCCAAGTTGGTACGAAGCGTCACTGGCGATTCATATACAGCGGAGGGCACCAGCCGCAGCGATTGGCTGGAGCTGCAAACCAGTGATCAAGCAGGGTTTGCTGCGGGGTACTACGTTGAGGTGGGTAAAGACAGGGGCCAGCAGGGCGGCCAGGCGGACCCCTTAGGGACCGGTAGGGTCAACAATCACGTCACTTCCACGCTCAATCTGCGAAGCGAGGCCAATTCACGATCAATTGTGGTTGCCAGTCTGAGCCCCGGGATGACTGTCAGCGTCAGGGCCAAGGTTGCTGGCGAGTCTTACTTCGCGGCTGGTGCCTCGCGCACAGATTGGTATCAGCTGCAAAGCGGTAATGACAAAGGCTTTGTAGCAGGATTCTATGTGGATCTAGATAGCCCAGAGTCCAGCCAACCCACCATCAAGGCGCGGGGCACCGTAAACAGTGCCGTGAGCAGTTCCCTAAATGTGCGGGAGAGGCCCGAGCTGCAAGCTCCCATCCTCTTCACTCTTTCCCCAGCGGAGTCCTTTGAGATTCTTGAATCCGTCAAGGGAGAGGTCTACGCGGGCGGGCGGAATGATTGGCAACACATTCGCCACCAACAGGGAACAGGCTTTGCAGCCGGTTTTTACATTTCCATCAACCAACAGAATACTCCCAAATCCAGATGGGATGCTGTCTTAGCAAACGTGCCCACCACGGGTGCCTCTGCGACGACCGCATCCCAAGATGGCCTTCCGCCAGGCATTGCCGCCTCCGAAGCCATGGCGCAAAGTGATCTTCAAAGAATCAAACTTTTCACCAATCGATTTCTGACAGCTGCTGCGAGGTTTGGCATTCCAGCCGCACTCCTGGCGGGTACGGCAAGCCGCGAGTCTAGGGCTACTAATGTCCTGGATGAGCATGGATGGAGCTCCGATGGGAATGGGTTTGGCATTCTTCAAGTTGATAAAAATTTCCACACGATTTTGGGAAGCGAAAGCCCCATAAGTCAGGCCCATATCGAGCAAGCAACTGGAATTCTTGCCGCTAATATTGATGCTGTCCAAGCCGCTCATCCAGATTGGGATGATGTTTATGTTCTCAAGGGCGCTGTTGCTGCCTATAATTTTGGAGCCTCTAATGTGAAAACTATCAACAGTATGGACATTGGAACTACGGGCGATGATTATAGTTCTGATGTGATCGCACGTTCAAGATACTATTTACGGCATGCTGAGCTCCCGATGTTTCGTCTGTGAACTCCGTTCCCCGCGTCCTGTCACTAGTGCTGTTGAGCGTGACCTCCGCAGCGGTTCCTCCCACCTTGAGGAGTGAACCGCTGCCTTCCTTGTGCCCGCAGGCCATACAGCGGTTGGTCAGGGCGATTGCTTCGACCGGGGCGAACACTCCCCGGCAACGCATTATTCCCATCCCCGCAGGCGTCCGCCATCCATTCCTTCCCCACAATTCAGCATTGATCGTCATTCTTGGCGGAGGCGATACCCCAGCTGCCAGCGCCAGGTCTCGCCGATCCCTGGATTTGATGCACAGTCCCCAGCTCCAGTCCCGGCTGGCCAGCAAGGTGTTTCAAGACTGTGAGGAGATCGTCAAAGTGAGCTTTGTCCTGGAGCGAACAGATTGGAGTGCCTCTTTTTTTCGTAACATTGGTGTATCTGCCATCCCCGCTCGCTGCCTCGATCCAGGACCAAACACTGGACAGCCGGCCTGGGGTGAAGAGATCTGTCTCTAAACCCCATTCAACTCCAATCTACGTCGATTACAGACTCAAGCCGAAATTTGATTGGAAATAAATCCCTAGCCAACAGCTCAAGTCACGGCATCAACGAACAGCAAGATTATCCACGCAGGCAGGATGTTGCTGATCCCAATCTTTAAAACCATCAGTTACACTCTGAGAATCAGTAGGCTTCATCATATTGGACTAAAGCATAGGGCCAACAGCTTTTGGCCCAAAGAGGGATGCGATGGTATTTCTTAGATAAGATTCGTCCTCACCTGACAGGGTTGATTGTGTCATTAGTTTGGCGATATGTTGTTCTAGTTCATCTTTGGTGTTTGGACTGACTGATTTGCCAAAGAGATACACACCGCTTGACAGAGTCTGTAGGAGAAGGAAAAACTGTGGGATCTTAAAAGTCTCCAAATTCATAATGTCTCCCAAGAGTAGATTAAATCCGATTAAGAATCCAAAAACAATGAGTTGATAGCGACTTGGATCGAGGACGCCTCCATCCAAAACAAAATCTCGCCATTTGGCAACATCAATCGGATCAATATTGACTTCTTTCTTGAGGTAATTTCTTTCAATCAACCAATTCCATTTGTCGAGGCTTAATCTTTGCTTGCCTGAGCTCAGGCTTTTGGCGAGAACATTTACCGCTCCTGATATACCAAGAAGTGCTAAGAGATCCGGGGATGGATTAAGTAGGCGCCCCATGACCAGCCACCCATAGGCCAAGAGCCAGGTGACGATAAAAGTGAACCATAAAATCTGAAGATTTGCGAGACTTGCCGCACCATAATCACTGGCTGAGATAACCGCAGGATCAAGGATTCTCCATCCGTGATGCTTGCTTCGAACGGCACGCCCGTCTTCAGAATGCGCATAGAACAAGTGAACACATCTGGCCAAGGAGAAATAAATGACACCTACAAACCCCGTGCTCACTAAAGCACATAGCCAACGTTGTGAAAGATATATCGTCTGTGCCAGCGAGGGAATTAACTCTGGTTTAGAGCTTGTTACATGTATGTCTATTGGTTTCCTTATTCCAAGAGGGAAGTGCCCATCAAGGTTAATCTTAAACTGACTGCCTTGCACCGTCTCGTTGGATTGAACCAGCTTTTGCACCAGCTTAAGTGGGCCGGTGAGAGGAAGATTATCTCTGGACGCTCTGCTAGTAGTATCCTTCCACTTTGCACACATCTGAACCGTCTCAACTGGATTAGCCCCAGCTTTGGGATCGGAGGTTTGTACAGGAGTCCACGAAAGCACTATATCTAAGTTGTCACCATTGAAAAAGCTTTTACTGGGTTGGTAGTCCCACTTGGCTTTCGATATGGCCTTTGCCTCGAGATTGATACAGTTTGCAATTGAATCATTCTGAGTTACTACATTTTGTGCAATCGATAACGCGGGAACAAACAAACAAATAGTCACAAAGAAGATCAACAAAATCCCCATATAAGATGACCATTGTGATCTGAGCCAGCGCGAATTAGATTTCAAGTCGCTCAGAGAAGCTTTTGTGGATTTAATCACTGATTAACTCATCTCTTGCTACCAAAGTAGACTAGTATGACTTTAATAAACACATCTCAGTCTTTATTCTTAACAGTGCATCGGTCTTTTCGGCATTCTGAGATGGTCTGGGTTTTTGCTCAGCTCCCATCGTTAACTTCTGGGGGGCAACGGTCTTGAAAGTTACTTCTCCCAATGAGTAAACGCCGCGGCCACAGGCCCATGGCCGAAGCTTAGGTGGCCGTTATGGGGATCAGACCGGGCCGATAACCAGTGCAGCGATGTCTTGCCCTTAACTTGTGAACTTGGCAAAATCACAATTTCTAACAACTCAAAATGATAACTTTCTTTATGCTTATAATGACAATTGAGACGATTTCAACTGACATGACGCAGCCAGTCCGACTTGCTTACGCGCCACCTGCCACTCAATCACGGCTGTTGCAACATATCAATACACCAAGCTCACCTGACAACAGAATTCTTTCAGGTGAGAAGTTTACTGTCCTGATGAAAACAATACCTAGATCAGTTTATTTTGATTACCAAGAGCGTATGCAGAGCGCAAAAAATGATCATATGATTGTGCTCAGTGAATCTGGAATTGGGGCCCCTGAGCCCAATACTCCAAGCCGAGTGATCCATGCGGTTGAAGACTACAACTACTTCAAGTATGATAATACAAGCTTATGGTCACCAGGAATTCGCTGGGTTTCTGATTATCGTGCAGGTGCTGAAGGTCTTTCGGATAATCGAAACTCGGGTCGCGTTTACCTTCGGGCAGCCGCTTTCTGCCAAGGCTTTGGCACTAGTCTATTGGATGAGCTTAAGGTGGCATTATTTAAAGTCATGGATTTGGTCGGGAGAGCTTCGCCAGCTTTAGCGCCTTACCTTGCTCCCACTGCAGGAGTTGTTAAAGGGATCTTTTTAATTATAGATAAGCTTGAAAGTCAGAGGATGGGCCATGAAATCATGCGTACTTCCGAACTTTCCCTTTGGCCTATAGGGACTGGAGATCAAGCAGGTTATCCAGCATTGCGCAGGGGGTCGTATGTACTCTTCTTTGAGGATGTTTATCTTGAGAATCTAGAACTCAACTTAGATAATATTGTTGTGGGTACTTCGGCAAGGGTTGAGCGTATTCCTCCTTACTTAGTCATCGACATCCTGGGTGGTCTTCTGGCACTTCCAAGTGCGCCCTCTGAAAAACAACTCAGCGCAAGTCAAGGGTTGGATATCCTGGAGAAATATGATTCCAAATTTCGTATTCCTGCCAAAGACGAACCTTCAGAAACTGGAAAGTTAATCGAAGGTCTCATCAAAATCGGAGAGTCTTCATATCAAGTTTCATTAATCAAGAGATTTCTATACCTTAAGACCTTGGCGAACCCACTCCCTACCCAAGTTGCACGACTTGAGGAACTCCGTGAGATGTTGCAATCTGATTTCTCAGGTATCAATTGGAATTTATGAGCAAATCCCTAAGTAAGCACGCCCACTCCTATAAGATTGATTTGATGAACATTTCCTCCTTGCCGTTGGACTTTGGCGCGTAGGTCTGCGTCAGGCTTTGTTTCAACCCCAAAGCCTGACAATTTTGCCGCCAATCACAAAACCGGTAATGGATGTGCTGAAGGCCAGTCGGGCGATGAATGCCGCCTATGCCTTCCAGACCGCTGAGCTGGTTGGTATCCCGCCACTGGCGATCCCGTACCAAGCGGCAGACTTTGAGGCCCTGGCCAGGGAGCTGATAGCCATCACCGCGCCGAACCATCAACGGTGGATCCAGATCGGGAGATCATTGATGGCTGGGCCGAGAAGCTAGGTCTTTCCCGCTGGTACATCTGGAAGAAGCCGTGTTGCAGGGCATAGCCTTCACCATCGAAGAGGGCACTTTATGATGCTCACCTGCTGCCGGAGAGCTGCCGCACCACCAGTATGATGACTTTTCATCAGGTGCTGACCGATTACCTTCGGAACCTTTGCTGCCGGGGTGACGTGGTTCCGCCACGCCCTGCAGTTGTGCGAAGGGTTAGATCAGTAGCGCTTCATTGCGGTGCTCAGTGTGGTATTCGCCATGGGTCAGGGCGGGCTGCAGATGAATGAGCCAGGCACATCCCGCAACCTCCAGACCCTGCCCGGCAGCTGCAGCGACTTGGCCCTGGCCTGCTCGATCGGCTCTTCAATCAGCCCAGGGGCGGGCCGCAACCCCCCCCCGGACCAGGCTCGGTCATCATTTGCACCGCCCCATGGCGTGCCTGTTCTGATCACGCAGGTCCTCGTAAAGGTTGGTGTGATTCAGGAGGATGTCGATCATTCCCTCACGTACTGCCTCTGAGTTGAGTGCCTGGGTGCTCATCAGCTGATGAGCATCGAGAGCGCCGATGATCGCATCTAGCAGCGCCTTGTTGAGATCCGGCGAATTGGAAAACTGTTTCTTGCTGTTGGCGGCCGCCTGCTGACTCAGGGTGGAGGATTCCAACAGCTTGCCGCGAATCACAGAGCAGACATAAGGAAGCTTGTCGTTATCGCCGAGTTCCCCGTTGAACAGCTCATTGAGCTTGGCAATGATCTCTGCCAGCTCCACTTTGTTCTTGTCTTGCACTCCGCCACCGCCAGGGCCCATGCCTGGGATGGCCAGATTTTCGCCTTGCTTGAGATCGAGCTTCCTGGTGCCGAGATCGCGGAGATGGTGATGGGTGAGCACCACCTTAGAGAGATCCACCGTGTTTATCTCGCGCTCGAACTCCAGCAGGGGCAGCAGAGCCTTGTAGAACATGGCCCGCTTCTCCAGGCCGGTGTTGGCGTAATCAAAGATCTGTGAGAGAAACGTATAGAAGCGCCCATAGGTGCCGATGTCGCTGCGGAACAGCGTCAAAGCAGCCAGTTCATCCTTGGCCCGCTTGAGACCATCGCCGTCGTTGATGTCTTCTGTCTGGCGATAGGCCAGCCTGGCTTCTTTGTAGAGGGTCATCAGTCGCTGGGCGACCGGCTCGATCGCTGCCATCAGCTGGCTCTGCCGCACCTTGTCGCTGCGGCTGTCGTCGAGGAGAACTTTCACCACCCGATCGATCTCGAACTCGTCGTAGTGGCCCTGAGCATCTAGCTTGGTCTTGAGATTGAGGATCAGGTTGGGATCGGTGGCCACGGCTAGCTTGGCCGTGGCGTAGTAAGTCTTGAAGGCCGCCAGGATGTCGTCTGGTTCATTCACGAAATCCACCACATAGGTGGTGTCTTTGCCGGTCCACATACATGCCGCAGAGCAGCGGCTGGTCGAAACCGGTCTGGAACTTGTTGGCCACCAGCAGGATCTGGTAGTCGTTGCCCTTGAAAGCCTCACGGATGTCGCCCTTGAGGTTGGGGTTGAGCTTGGCACTGCGCTCGGTGAAGCCATCGGGGCCGATCTCGGGGTCGTTCACCTCACCGCTGAAGGCCACGAGGGTGCCGAGGGGATAGCCCTTCTCGTTGATGTACTTGTCGATGGCGAGCTTCCAGCGCACGGCTTCCTTGCGCGAGCCCACCACCACCATCGCCTTGGCCTTGCCATCGAGCAGGGGCCAGACGAACT
>JBBASD010000099.1:0-9195 GCA_040399485.1 Cyanobium sp.
CCTATTACGGCAAAGAACTGAGCAGCAGCGCTGATCTCAAGACCACAGCTTGCTGCGATGCCGACGCTGTGCCTGCCTGGCTCAGGCCCCTGCTGGCCAAAGTGCATCCAGAGGTAAGTAGCCGTTATTACGGCTGCGGCCTGGTCTGCCCAGCCCAGCTCAGCGGCTGCCGCATTCTCGATCTGGGCTGTGGTTCCGGACGCGATGCCTACCTTTTGTCCCAACTTGTCGGGTCCAGTGGTTCCATCGTCGGCGTCGACATGACGCCTGAACAACTTGCCATTGCCAGTCAATACACAGAATTCCATGCCCAGCAGTTCGGCTACGCCAATGTCTCCTTCCTGAATGGCACCATCGAGAAGCTCGCAGATTTGGGTCTGGAGCCGGAAAGCTTCGATGTGATCATCTCCAATTGTGTGCTCAACCTCTCCACCGACAAGGCAGCGGTGCTGCAAGGTGTGCAGCGCTTGCTTAAACCTGGCGGTGAGTTTTATTTCGCCGATGTCTATACAGATAGGCGCCTGCCCGAGGCGGTGCGGCGCCATCCCGTGCTTTACGGCGAGTGCCTGGGGGGCGCCCTTTACTGGCAAGACTTCCTGCGCATGGCCAGGTCAGCGGGCTTCCCGGATCCCCGTCTAGTCAGCAATCACCCCATCGTCATCACCGATCCCAAGCTGGCTCCCCTGGTCGGCCTGGCCCGCTTTGAATCAGCCACCTATCGGCTGTTCAAAATCAACGGCCTGGAAGAGGCCTGCGAGGACCATGGCCAAGCCGTCATCTATCGCGGCACGCTGCCGCAGCACCCCGATCGCTTCCCCTTGGACCACCACCATGTCCTCGAAACGGGCAGGACTTTGCCGGTGTGTGGCAACACCTATCGCCTGCTCCACCAAAGCCGCTTCCAAGAGCACTTTGACTTCATTGGCGACTTCAGCCGCCACTTCGGACCCTTCCCGGGTTGCGGCAGCCTCTCCCCCTTCAAAAACCCGGCATCAACGGCCCCAGCCCCAACCGCAGCCCCAGCCCCAACACCAGCCGCGGCACCAACACCGCCACCAGCCCCAACATCGGCACCAGCAGCATCCTGTTGCTGAATCCCCCCCTCAGCGAACCCGCCAGCGGGCCGCCGCGGCCGGATCCAGCACATAGGCCGTCACCCCCCGGTGTAACAGCCGCTGCGACGACCCCGGCGCCGCCGACTTAGCCAACGAATCCAAAAAGTCGCTGGTAAGGCCCAGCAACAACCCCTGCACCGCCTCCGGTTCCACCCCCACCCAATCAGAACCGAGCCGAAACAGCGCCTCATCGCCCGGCGGCAGGCGCAGGGGCGAAAAATGGCTGCCCCCCTGCACCAGCGCCAAGCGGCTGCGGGGGTGCCCCACCGGCAGGAACAGCTCCAGTTGCTCTTGCAGCGGTGGCGTCACCAGATCCAGGCTGCCGCCCACCAGCAGGGCGGGCACCCGCAGCTCGCGCAGGCCCCGCTCGGGCCACAGCAGCGAGCCGAAACTGTTGAACAGCACCACCCCCCGCAGCTCCGCCGGGCGCGGCAGGGCCGGCGGCAGCGCCGCCGCCGGCAGCTGACATTGCAACAGCAGCGACAGGTTGGTCAGGGGCAGCCGCTCCACTGCCCGCGCGCAACGGCGGTCCAGGCCCGGCTCCGGCTTCAAGCCCGCCGCCATCAGGGCGGTGACTCCCCCCAACGAATGGCCCAACAGCACCATCCCATCCCCCCGCACCGGCAGCCCACCGGCCCGTTGGGCCGCCAGCAAAGCCTTGACATCCGCCAGGCGCTCAGCGAGCACCTCCGCCCCCGGCGGCGGCCGTTGCCCGGCCAGGCTGGCCTTGAGGGCCGCCGAGTCGCTGCCGGGATGTTGCAGCGCCACCGTGGTCCAGCCCCGCTGGGCCAGGGCACTGGCCAACCAGCCCAGTTGGTCGGCGTTGCCCCCCAACCCCGGCAGCAGCAGCACCCAGGGCCGCTCGGCCCTCCCTGGCTGCGCCGACGCCCAGATCTCGACGGGCAGGGGATTGCGGCGATGGGGCACCACCAGGCTGAGACGCTGCAGATGGGCCGGCGGGCCATCCGCCTCGTGCAGCGGGGCGGCCCGGCGTGGGGGCAATCCCATCAAGGCCAGATCCCGCAGCGCGTGGCGCTGCTGCCCCAACTGGCGCCGCCACTGGGCCGCCAGCTCCAACAAGCCATCCAGGCGCAGATTCAGACGGGGTTCGGGCAGGGCCACCAGCAAATCGATCAGCGACACCTCCCGCTGCTGCCGCAGCAGTTGGTGCAGGCTGGCCTGCAACTGGCCCGTGGTCGATTTGCCCGCCTCCGTGGTCAGAAGTTCGCCCAATTCACCCAGCAGCTGGCCGCCGGCCCAGCTGTCCAGTAGCTGACGGCCAAAGCTGCGATCCCGCAGCAAGGGGGCCCGCAGCAGCTGCTTAAGCTCGCGGCGACTGGCCGGTTTGAGCAACCCGAGCCAGAGGTCCTGGTCGGAGCCCCCGTTGGCCAGGTCCGCCTCCCATGAAAGCTGGTGATTGCCCCGACTCCAGCGCTGCAGATGCCGCAGGTTGATGGGGATTTGCAGGTGCTCCAACTGGATCTCCAGCACCTCGGCGGCCCCAGCAGGCGAAGCCGTCACCAGCCAGGACGACACCGCCAAGGCGCCCAGGAGTCTGGTGATGACGGCGGCTCCCCCTTGGGGCCAAGATCGGGACAAGGACCGCAACCCGCCTGGGGACCTCAGTGGGCAGGCCCGGCGGCGGCATCGCCAGAAGCAGGCGCCGCCTGACCCGGCAGCCAGGCCTCATGGGGCAGGGGCTCGGTGCCGTATTCCCAGTCGTCGTAGTCGGGATCGTTGCGAATCTGCTGGTGAATCTGCTTCTGGGCCTCGAAATCGTGGGATTGGGGCGGCGTGCCCGCCGCGCCGTCGTCAAGGGGGAGGGGGGCTTGCGGGGAGGTCATCGGAACCAGGGTCGATGAACTTCATTCTGACGGGGGATCAGCCGGGGGGGCGCCGGTCGGCCGCGCGGAGCCCTGGGCCCGAAAGGCGGCCACGGCCACCGGAATCGTTGGATAAAAGGCATCGAAACCGAGACGGGCCACCAAGCCCGCCCTTTCGAGTTCGTGAAACAAACCCTGCTTGACGCGGGTCATCGCAAACCGGATGCCACGACCCTGCAGTTCCTGGGCCAACTCAGCGAGCATGTCGGCCGCTGTGATGTCCAGCTCGATGATCGCCTCGGCATTCAGCACGAACCACTGCACGGGCTCCACCTCGGCGGCGATCGCCGCCAGGGCCCGACGCTGGAAGTCATAGGCATTGGCAAAGCAGAGGGGCGCGTCATAGCGGTAGAGCACCAGGCCAGGCACGGTGCTGCCCCCCGGCCAGTCCTTGACATCGTGGAAACCGGCCAGGTCCTTCACTTCCCCCATCACCGCGTCGTGGGGTCGGGCGACGCGGGCGAACAGATCCAGCACGGACAATCCCACAGCCACCACCACGCCGGAGAGAATGCCGCTGCACAACACCCCAAGCAGGGTCACCAGGGCCAACATAAATTCACTACGCTTGAACCGCTGCAATCTCCGAAAAGCATCGATATCAATCAGTTGCAGGGCGGCGAACACCACCAAGGCCCCCAGCACCGGCCGCGGGAACAACGCCAGCAGGGGCCGCAGCCAAAGCAAAACGGCCAGCACCACCGCCAGGGCCACCAGCGCATAGCGCTGACTGCGGGCCCCCATGGCATCCGCCAGGGCCGTGCGGGTGTTGCTGCTGCTGACCGGAAACCCCTGGAACAGCGAGGTGGCCACATTGCTGACCCCAAGGGCCACCAACTCCTTGGTGCCATCAATCCGTTCGCCGTGGCGTTGGGCGAAGGAACGGGCCGTCAACATGTTGTCGGAGTAACCCACCAGGGCGATGCCGACAGCGCCGAGCATCAGCGGTTGCCAGCTAGCTAGCGTCAAGCCCGTGGGCAGTACCAAAGCGGGTAGGCCCGCCTCAATCGTGCCCACCATCGCCACCCCCTGCCGATCCAGGTGCAGCAACCCCGAGGCGGCAGTCGCCAGCAGCACCACCAGCAAGGGCCCGGGCAGGTGGGGACGCCAGCGACGTAGCACCAGCATCAGCAAAAGGGCCAGGCCGGCCAAAGCCAGGCTGGGGCCATGCACGGCCCCATGGCGTTGCACCAGTGCCTCCAGGGCCTCCCCCAGGGAATCCGCCCTGGGGCCGATGCCGGTGAGGGTGTGCATCTGGCCGGCGATCATCAACAACGCCACCCCGGCCAGGTAGCCCACCAGGATCGGCTGGGAGAGCAGGTCGGCCAGAAAAGCCAACTTCAGCAGGGCCGCCAGCAGGCACACCAGCCCCACCAGCAGGGCCATCAGGCTGGCCAGGGCGATGGACCCGGAGCGATCGCCCGCCGCCACCATCGGCCCCACCAGGGCCGCCGTCATCAAGGCGGTGGTGGTTTCCGGGCCCACCGATAGATAGGGGGATCCCCCCAGCCAGGCATAGATCACGATTGAGGGCAGCATCGCCCAGAGGCCATTGATCGGCGCCAGGCCGGCCAGCTCGCCATAGGCCATGCACTGGGGGATGAGATAGGCGGCCACCGTGACACCCGCCGTCAGATCACCCGGCAAAAAGGCACCCCCCAGGGGGGGTGCCCCCAAGGGGGATCCCCCGAGAGGGGATCGGTTCACCGGTGCTGCCAAAAATCAGACAGTGAATCAGACATTGAACAAGAACTCCATCACGTCCGCCTCGGCCACCACATACTCCTTGCCTTCACTGCGCAGCCAGCCCCGGTTGCGGGCTTCGGCCAAAGAACCCGCCTCCAGCAGCTGCTCATA
The DNA here is from genome assembly GCA_040399485.1 of Cyanobium sp. Classification (GTDB taxonomy): domain Bacteria; phylum Cyanobacteriota; class Cyanobacteriia; order PCC-6307; family Cyanobiaceae; genus Cyanobium. The sequence goes on from JBBASD010000099.1 coordinate 4,856, forward strand.
GCCCACGGTCTGGGCCCGGATGAAGCCGCGCTCAAAATCCGTATGGATCACCCCAGCTGCCTGGGGGGCCGTCATGCCCGCCTTGATCGTCCAGGCCCGGGTCTCCTTTTCGCCGGTGGTGAAATAAGTGCGCAGGCCCAGCAAGCGGTAGGTGGCGCCGATCAGACTGCGCAGCCCCCCCTCGCTCACCCCCAATCCGGCCAGGAATTCAGCCCTTTCCGCTTCTGGCAACTCCATCAGTTCCGCCTCCACCTGGGCCGAAATCCGCACCGTTTCCGCCCCCTCTCGCTGCGCCAGGGCCGCCACCGCTTCGACCATGGCGTTGCCGCTGGCCAGGTCGTCTTCGTTGACGTTGGTGGCATAAATGATCGGTTTGGCCGTGAGCAGGCCAAGGGGACGCAGCAGCGCCTGTTCGTCATCGCCGAGAGGCAGCGAACGGGCGGCCCCACCCTCCTCCAGCACTGCCTGAATGCGCTCCAAAATCCCGTCCTCCACCGCGGCTTCCTTGCTGGTGCGCAGCTGCTTTTTGAGGCGTTCGCGGCGCTTCTCCACCTGGGCCAGATCGGCCAGGGCCAGCTCCAGATTGATCACCTCCACGTCGCGCAGCGGATCCACCGACCCCGAAACGTGGATGACGTCGTCGTCTTCAAAGCAACGCACCACATGGACGATGGCGTCGACTTCCCGGATGTTGGCCAGGAACTTGTTTCCCAGCCCTTCACCCTGGCTGGCCCCCTTGACCAGGCCGGCGATATCGACGAACTCGACCCTTGTGGGGATGATCTCCTTGGAACTGGACACCTTGGCGAGGTGGGCGAGGCGCCCATCGGGCACCGCCACAATCCCGCTGTTGGGTTCGATTGTGCAGAAGGGGAAATTGGCGGCGGTGGCCTGGGCGTTGGCCACCAGTGCGTTGAAGAGGGTGGACTTGCCCACGTTGGGCAAGCCGACGATTCCGGCTTTAAGCATGGTCGGAATCTACGAGCCGCTGCACCTGGCAGCCATCACATTGGCGCGATGAAACAGCGAGACTGACTTCACCCCCTGGCCCTTGATGTCCGCCCCCACCCCCCTGAAGCCCGCTGATCGGGAACCGGAAGGCGTCTCGACCAGCCGATCCCCCGCCCTTGAACCGCCGGCACGCCCGCAGTCGCTCCCGCTGGCTGGGCCGGCCCGCAGCGGCGGGCCCAACCCAAGCCCCCCGGCGAACCCAGCATGGGGCAGCGAACCGGAAATGGTCTTGTCGCCACCTCCGAGCCCCCGCCGCGGCCGAAATCGTCGGGGCCTCTGGATCAGCCTGGCCCTGCTGGTGCCCGCCCTGGCGGGGCTGGGCTGGTGGCTGCGGCAAAAAGCCCTGGCCAAGCGGGATATCGGCCCCTTCACGGTGCTCTCCCGCACCGGTTCCCTGCCAGGGGTGGTGACCGCCACCGGCGAGCTGGACGCGGTCAACCGGGTCAACGTCAGCCCCAAGCGTCAGGGCCAGTTGGTCGATCTGCTGGTGGATGAGGGTGATCAGGTGGTGGCGGGCCAACCGATTGCCCGCATGGACGATGGCGACCTGCGCGACCGCATTCAAGAGCTGCAGGCCAATCTGCTGGCCGCCAAGTCCGAACTGGAGCGCAGCCGCAGTGAACTGCAGCGCAATGAACCGTTGTTTCGTCAAGGGGCCATCAGCCTCAACGACCTCAACCGTTTCCGCTCGGATTACGAGGTCAAGAGCATGGCCGTCAACGCCGCCGGCCAGCGCCTTGAACAGCGCCTCGTCGAGCGGGAAGAGCTCACGATCAGGGCCCCCTTCAGCGGCGTCATCAGCCAGCGTTTTGCCGAACCCGGCGCCTTTGTCACCCCAACCACCACCGCCTCCGCCACCGCCGGAGCCACCAGCTCATCGATTGTTGAACTGGCCCGGGGGCTTGAGGTGATCGCCAAGGTCCCCGAAAGCGACCTGGGCCGCCTGAGTCTGGGGATGCCCGCCAGCGTCCGGGTCGAATCATTTCCCGATCGGCGCTTTCCCGCCCGGCTGCGCCAGATCGCCCCGCGGGCCATCAAGACCAACAACGTGACTTCCTTCGAAGTCAAGTTGCAGCTGACCGAGCCAGCGCCCCAACTGCGCATTGGCATGACCGCCGACGTTGATTTCAAGACCGGCAACCTGGGCCCCCGCACCCTGGTGCCGACCGTGGCGGTGGTCACCGAAAACGGCCAGCCGGGGGTGCTGCTGGTCGGCAAGGACCGGGAGCCCAAGTTTCAGCCGGTGCAACTGGGGGTGAGCAGTGGTCGGGACACCCAGATCATCTCCGGATTAGCAAGCGACATCCCCATTTTCATCGACCTGCCGCCTTGGGCGAAGAAGCGGCCATGAACCGCAAGGCCGCCGCCACGATGCGACCGCTGGCGTAGCCATCCCCGAAGGGATTGTGGGCCATGGCCATGGCCGCGTAGGCCTCGGCGTCCTCCAGCAGGCGGCTGGCTTCGGCGACGATTGTGGTGCTGTCGGTGCCGATCAGCCTGGCGGTTCCGGCCGCCACCGCCTCGGGCCGCTCGGTGGTGCGCCGCAGCACCAACACCGGTTTCCCCAAGGCGGGGGCCTCTTCCTGCAGACCGCCCGAATCGGTGAGCACCAGGGTGCAGCCGCGCAGGGCCGCCACCAGATGGTTGTAATCGAGGGGTTCGGTCAAGAAGGCCCGCGGGTGGGAACCAAGCAGGGCCTGCAGCGGCTCCCGCACAGTCGGGTTGCGATGCAGGGGCAGCAGCAGGGCCGTGTCGGGGTGCAGGTCCAGCAGGGCCAGGAAGCCACGGCCGATGTCCTCGAGGCGCTCCCCCCAGTTCTCGCGCCGATGGACCGTGGCCAGCAGCACCCGCTGCCGGTGCCAATCCAGCCCCTCCACATGCCATTCGGGCGTGGTTTCCGCCATCTGCAGCAGGGCATCAATGACCGTGTTGCCGGTGGTGACCGTCTCCCCCACCACCCCTGAGGCCCGCAGGTTGAGGGCCGCCTGTTCGGTGGGAGCGAAATGCAGCACCGCCAGCTGGGAGATCAGCCGTCGGTTGGCTTCCTCCGGAAAGGGATCAAAGAGGTTGTCGGTGCGCAAACCCGCCTCGACATGGCCCACGGGCAGGCGCTCATAGAAGGCCGCCAGGGCACTGGCAAAGGCAGTGGTGGTGTCCCCTTGGACCAAGACTAGGTCGGGCCTAAACTCAGCAAATTCCTGGCGCAGCCCTTCCAGCGCTGCGATGGTTACGTGGGTGAGGGTTTGGTTGGGTGCCATCAGGGCGAGGTCCCGATCCGCCTTGATGGCGAACAGGTCCATCACCTGGCTCACCATCTCGCGGTGCTGACCGGTGAGAATCACCCGGCTGCGGAAGTCTCCACTGGCTTGGAAGGCCCGAATCACGGGTGCCATTTTGATGGCTTCAGGACGCGTGCCCAGAACAAGGGTGACAAGCGGCAGGTCACCGGGGGAGTTGGACACGGCCAAAGTGCGGACAACCGGATCCTAAAGAGCGCCATCCTTATTCAAACTGCCAGCAGGGTCACACTGCAGCATTAGGCAAAAACACCATGACCGATCTGCACCCCTTGGCGGATTTCATCCCAGTGGGGACCACACCACCACCACCGCCGCCGCCGCCGCCGCCGCCACCCCCACCTCCCCTCGCCTTCGCCACCACGCCGCCCCAGCAGCAGGGTCGCTTCGGCCCGATGCCAGACACGGTGGAAGGCATCGTCCGAGTAGCCCATCTCAACAACATGTCCGACGTCCACCTTGGGGTGGGAGAAGAGCCTCGCTACCGCAGTCGTGGCGACATCATGCGCACCAATTGGCCGGTGACGGATCCCGGCTGTTTTCGCCACTGGTTGCGAGAGCTGCTGGATCCTGGCGAACTCGATGTATTCTTAAAAAACAAGGAATACGACACTTCCCATACATTTTCATTCGCGCGGGTGCGCATCAATCTGCTCGAAACAGTCAACGGCCTGGCCATGGTACTACGCCTCATTCCCACCGAAATGCCCAGCCTCGAAAAGCTGGGCCTGCCGCCGGTGATGAAGGATCTGGCCAGCCAAAGCCGGGGGCTCATCCTGGTGACAGGCCCCACCGGCTCTGGCAAGACAACCACCATGGCCGCCTTTATCGATCATATCAATAACACGATGTCACGCCATATCCTAACCATCGAAGATCCGGTAGAATTCGTACACAAAAGTCGCCAATCTCTGATTCGACAACGGGAAGTGGGGCAGCACACCCACGAGTTCCATAATGCCCTGCGGGCCTCCCTGCGGGAGGACCCTGATGTGATTCTGATCGGCGAAATCCGTGACCAGACCACTTTGT
>JBBASD010000100.1:0-1325 GCA_040399485.1 Cyanobium sp.
CTCCGGCGGCGCCGGCGGCCAGAACGTCAACAAGGTGGAAACGGCGGTGCGCATCTTGCATATCCCCACCGGCCTAGCCGTGCGCTGCACCCAGGAGCGCTCCCAGCTGCAGAACAAGGAAAAAGCCATGGCCCTTTTGATGGCCAAATTGTTGGTGATCGCCCAGGAACAGCGGGCCGCCGAGATCGCCGACATCCGGGGCGACATAGTGGAGGCTGCCTGGGGAAACCAGATCCGCAACTATGTCTTCCACCCCTACCAAATGGTCAAAGATTTGCGCACCGGCTCAGAAACCACCGACGTACAAGGCGTGATGGACGGTGATCTCGACCCCTTCATCCAATCCCTGCTACGCCAGGGTGTGGAAGTGGGCCCCTTAGACTAAAGCGAAGTCACTTGAGCGACGTCAATCAGGACAAGCTCAGAGCCTGAGTTGTGCCAACAAAATTAGTAGCGAATTACAACAAAGCCAATTTGCCGATGCACGTTCGTTGCCGTACTCACGACGGAATGGATTAGACTCGAGTCTTAGTGAACATCGACATGGCAGCCCATCCCATAGGCTGAGCCTGCTGCGCAGCAGTGGAACCACAGGTTACCCTTGCTTGGCCAGTAAGTTAATCTCAGGTTTACGCTCGCCCTTCTTGGTTCTAATGGCTCCGCCATGCTCAACCTGCGGCCTCGGCAAGGGTTGAACCGCTACTCGTAATTCAAAAATCAAACTGGAGGGAGATGGCCATTTGCTCCCAGACTCAATCTTGCATGGGTAATTTTTCTACTGGATATATCAGAGGTTACTTGGCATGTAGCGACTCAACTCTAATAAGCCTTACATCCCTGCTGGAAGGAAGCGGGGGATTTACTGGGTCAATCTTTGGGGCGAAAACGCCCAAATCGAGAAATCGCATTGTGCCAAACCGCCGGTCATGGCCAGTTTCGCGGCTGACCATCCAAAGCAGTGCTAATGTTGCGCGGTTCTTGCAGCAGCCTCGCCATCTGCGGCTGCTTCTTCCCATACCATCAGTAAAAAATGGCCACCGTTACAGGTACAGCAGGGTTTGACGTAATCACTTCTGTTTTTACTTCTATAGGAGTTAATGGCCAGCCCACTTCCGGAGATGATCTCATTAGTGCTGGCGCAGGAGACGATTTCATCTCAGGCGGATTAGGAAATGACATAATTAACGGCGAGACTGGCACTGACACGGCTTCCTATTCCGATGCAATATCAGGTGTAAATGTTTCTCTAACTTCTGGGTTTGCAACCGGTGGCGCTGGCTTCGATACACTGATTTCCATAGAAAATATAATTGGTAGTGGCTTCG
>JBBASD010000100.1:1425-4988 GCA_040399485.1 Cyanobium sp.
CCGCATCCGGCGGCGCTGGCTTCGATACACTGATTTCCATAGAAAATATAATTGGCAGTAGCTTCGCTGACACCATCACAGGTAGCAGCAGCGCCAATAACCTGAACGGCGGCGATGGAAATGATTCAATCTTCGGTGCACTCGGGAGCGATTTCATTACAGGCGGCGCCGGCAAGGACACCCTCTTTGGAGGAGCGGATGCAGACATTGATACGTTTGCCTTTGCCTCTCTCGCCGATTCCCTGCTTGCCAATTATGATGTTATTGGTGATTTTACCATCTCCGACATAATCGACAGGCCGGGACTGCTTGCCACAAGCCTTAACACTTCTAATGGCATTGCATCAAGTTTAACAGCTTCTGCCGTAGGCAACATCTTGAACAACTTCTCGTTCACCTCCAACAGCTCCAGGGCATTCGTAGCCATTGGTTTCTCAGGTACTTTTGTAGCTTTCAACGATGGCACTGCAGGCTTCAATGAATTCACCGACAGCATCGTGTATCTTCCATCTTTCAACCTAGGCGGAACAAACTCAATCAGCATCGTTTAGGCACAATTTGCCCGAAGCCCAGCCACATCTGCCAGCTGGCTGGGCAGCATAAAGTCACTGCTCTTGAGACCGCTCAAAGCGCTTCTCTACTTGTTCGGCCGCTCCAAGCACTGTTCTATTCAGAAACATTCTCGCCTGGTCAGTACTGGAGTCTTGCTATGACAGCCATGAGATGTATATGAAGAGCAGCCGCACCAAGGGCTTTCTCATGCCGCAGTTCGGCCATGGATCTAGCAGACTGAGCAAGGCTTGCTTTTACTTACTCTGCCCACGTTATGCCGGATCCCGAAGCCTCCGCCATACCCCCGTCTGAAAGGGCGGAGGAACTGCCCAGCTTCCTCAAGCTGGCCATGCGCAATATGGTGCGCAAAGGTCGCCAGAGCCTCCTTCATTTCGGCCTCACCGCCGCAGGGCTCATCGCCTTCCTGTTACTGATCGCCTGGCTAGGTCGGCCCCATCTGCCCGGATGAGCGCTGAGATGCTCCCCAAAGTAGAAAAACCCGAACTGGATCTGGCCTTCGAGCTGGGTGAAGAGCTGGACCCTGAGCTGAATTCCGCCGCCGGGGCCTTGGCTTCGCCGCAAACGGCGGAGGAAGGTTGGACCCGGCTAGTGGGCAGTTGGCTAGCCGAGCTGGCCAATGAGATTCCTGCCCGATTGCGCCACCCGGCCTACAGCCTGGGTCTGCTGATCACCGATGACCGCCGCATCGCAGTGCTCAATCGGGAGTGGCGCCAGCAGGAGGGGCCAACCGACGTACTGGCCTTCGCCGCGCAGGAGGCGCCCCTACCCCCCGGCGCCCTGGCCGAACTGGGGGATGATGAACCCCTGGAGCTCGGAGACATTGTCATTTCCCTGGAGACTGCGGCGCGGCAGGCCCAGGAGCACAACCACGACCTGGCAGGGGAACTGCAGTTTCTGGCCAGCCATGGGCTGTTGCATCTGCTCGGCTGGGACCATCCCGATGACGCCAGCCTGGAACTGATGCTGGCGCGGCAGGAGTTGCTGTTGGCCAGGGGGAGAGGGCCCATCTGCGCTCACGGTTGATCTGGCGACATTTCTGCTGCGGAAATGGGCTTAAGGTTTCCTCCACATTCTGGCGTCGACTCAGGCCGGCGAGTGATTCATGCTTGCTTCCGATGACCCCACAACCCACCTACGCGCGGTGAGCGGCAACAGCCAGCAACCCCAAAGCCGTGGCCGCAACTCCGCATGGAAGGTGGCCGGCGACCTGCCTTCCAGCTTTCGCTATGCGGCCCAGGGTCTGGCCTATGGCTTCATCAGCCAGCGGAATTTCCGGATCCATGTCTTTATCGGCAGCTTCGCCTTCGCCCTGGGCCTCTGGCTGCACCTCAGCCTGGACCGCCTGGCCCTGCTGGTGCTGACCGTGACGGCGGTGCTGGTGCTGGAACTGCTGAACACCGCCACCGAAGCGGTGGTCGACCTGGCGATTGGCCGCAAATATCACCCCTTGGCCCGCATCGCCAAGGACTGCGCCGCCGCCGCCGTGCTGGTGGCGGCCCTGGCTTCGATGCTGATCGCAGCGTTGCTGCTGGTGCCGCCCTTGTTGGCCCGCCTCGGGCTTTGAATGGGGCCACTCTCGCCCGCAGTGGCGCCCCATGCTTCTGGTTCTCGATAATTACGACAGCTTCACCTACAACCTCGTCCAATACCTCGGCGAATTAGCCGCCGACCATCCCGTGGCGGCCGATCTGAGGGTCGAGCGTAATGATGCCCTCAACCTGGAGGCGATCAAGGACCTCAATCCAGCCGCGATTTTGATCTCACCGGGTCCGGGGGACCCTGATCAGGCCGGAATTTGTCTGGAGGTGATCCAGGAGCTGGGGGCCAGCGTGCCGATTCTGGGGGTGTGCCTGGGCCACCAGTGCCTGGCCCAGGCCTTCGGCGGCCGGGTGGTGCGGGCTCCCCAGCTGATGCATGGCAAAACCTCCCCCGTCCACCACAACAACGGGGGGGTCTTCGCGGGACTGCCCGATCCCCTCACCGCCACCAGGTACCACAGCCTCATCGCCGAACGATCCAGCCTGCCGGAGTGCCTGGAGGTGACGGCCTGGCTGGAGGACGGCACGATCATGGGCCTGCAACACCGTCAGCACCAGTCCCTGCAGGGGGTGCAATTCCATCCCGAAAGCGTGCTGACCCAGGCGGGCCACCAGTTGCTGGCCAATTTTCTGACCCAGGCCGCAGCCTCAAGCGCCGGAACTGGACGACGGCCCTGACCCCAACCGGCCCCTGCACCGGTGGTCATGGTTACAGGCGTCCGACGCACCAACCCATAGGGTCCCAAGACATCAAGCCAGATCCGGCCACGCCTGTGTCGCCGTCCCAGTTGCCGCCCGGCCAGCCCCAGACCTCCCCTATGCGCGTCGCCATCGTCGGGGCCGGCAGTGCCGGCCTGCTGCTGGCGGCGCTGCTGCAGCGCCAGGGCCATAGGGTCAGCCTGCTGGAGCGGGCGCCACGGGTGCGCACCGACGGCTGCGGCATCTTGCTGGTGAAATCGGGGCTGGAGGCCCTGGCGGCGGCCGAGCTGCCCGGGCTGCTGGAGCGGGTGCTGGCGGCGGGGGTGCCGGTGAGCCGCTTTGTGGTGCGCAATCTGCGCGGCGACCTGATCGAAAGCAGCCCGGCCGCAAGGGAGCCAGGCGAGCTGCCGTCGCTGCTGGTGCCGCGCCGGGCGATCCAGGAGGCGCTGGCGGCCCAGCTGGCGCCAGGGGTGCTGGTGGGCGGAGCCGAACTGCTCAGTTGGCGCCAGGCGGCACCACCCGCCCCTGCAGCCAAAGCCACTGCCGTAGCCAGCAGCGACGCCACTAGTGAGGGGCCAGTGCAGCTGGTGCTGGCGGACGGGGGACGCTGGCAGGGCGACCTGCTGGTGGGGGCCGACGGCCTGTTTTCGAAAGTGGCGCCCCTGCTGGATCCCCGGCGCCACCTCAACTACCTGGGCGATCGGGTCTGGCGGGGGGTGGTGCGCGATGGCACGTTCTGCCGCGACGGCGAAT
>JBBASD010000100.1:5088-6445 GCA_040399485.1 Cyanobium sp.
GATCGGGTCTGGCGGGGGGTGGTGCGCGATGGCACGTTCTGCCGCGACGGCGAATTCTTCGTCTATGCCCGCGGCCGGGGGGTCTACGCCAATGTGTTTGACCTGGGCCAGGATGCCCAGGGCCAACCCCTCACCCACTGGGGCCTGTTCCAAGAGGAGCCCCTGCCGGCCGATCGCCAGGAGCAACGGCGCCTGCTGGGCGAACCGGTGCCGGAGGCGGCGTTGGCCAAGCTGCCGGCCGATCTGGCGGCCCTGATGCGGGCCACGCCACCACAAGATGTGGTGGCCAACTGGTCGTTCGACATCGACCCCCTGCCCCACCTGGTGGACGGCAGGGTGGCCCTGGTCGGCGATGCCGCCCATGCCATGAGTTCGAGCCAGGCGCGCGGGATGACCGCCGGCCTGGAGGATGCGGTGAGCCTGGCGCGCCACTTGGCGAGTGACGCCGACCCGGGGGCCGCCCTGGCCGCCTACGAGGCCGAACGCCTGCCGGTGGTGCACGGCTACCAGCAGCGCAGCCGCAGCGTCAGCGAGCGCACCGGCCGCCGGCGACCGCCCCAGGTGCAACAAGCCTGAAGGGCCCTCCAGGTGCAGAGGCCCTGAAGCGCAACCCCCGAGGGGACAAAGACCCAGGAGCCCCCGGCGTTGCCGGCCAGGGGATTTCAGGAATCGGCCTGCTGCCAGGCGCTCCAAAACCGCTCCATCTGGTCACGGGTGCCGATGCTGACCCGCAAGCTGCCGTCGATGAGGGGCTTGCCCGCCATCGAGCGCACCAGGATGCCGGCATCCCTGAGCCGCTGTTCGACTGCGGCGGCCCCCCGGGCCCGGGGCCAGAGCAGCAGATAGTTGCCCCCTGCCCCCTGGTGACGCCACCCTCCCGCCGTCAGACGCTGCTGCAGCAAAGCCTTGGCCGCCAAAACCTCAGCCACAAAGTCATCTACGTAGGCCTGGTCGTCGAGGGCCGCATAGGCGGCGGTCACGGCAAAGCTGTTGATGTCGTAGGGCCCGGTGACCCGTCCGACCCGATCCACAACGGCGGGATGGCCGATGGCAAAGCCGATGCGCAACCCCGCCAGACCTGCCGTTTTGGACAGCGAGCGCAGCACCAGCAGGTTGGGGAAAGCGGCAAAGGGGTCGGACGCCCCTGGCGCCTGGGCGGCGGCGGCGGCGCCAGCGCCAGCCAACAGCAGGGGCAAGACGCTGTCGCCGCTGAAGGCCTCATAGAGCTCATCGACGACCACGAGGGTGGCAGGCGCGGCCGCCGCCAGCTCCAGGATCCGCTCGGGCGCCAGGCGGGTGCCGGTGGGGTTGTTGGGATTGCAGATCAGCAGCAGCCGCGGCGGGATCCAGGGCTGGG
>JBBASD010000100.1:6545-9148 GCA_040399485.1 Cyanobium sp.
CCGTAGGCCTGGAACACCGCGTGCAGGGCCGCATCGACGCCGTTGAACAGCCCGATGTGGTGGGGCTCCAGCCTCCGGCCCGGCGCCGCCAGACCTGAAGTGCGCCACAAGGAGGCCGCCACCGCCGCTTGGAGGCCGTCGTATTCGGGATAGATGGCGACATGCTCAGCCGGGATGGCCCGAAGCGCCTGCACCACCTTGGGGCTTGGACCTACGGTGTTTTCGTTGAAATCCAGCCGCAACATTCCCCGCCGGCCCTCCAGGGGAGCGCTGTAGGCCTGCAGGCTCTCCACCTCGGCTCGCGCCGGTGGCGGCGCAGGGGCCTGATTCAGCTCAGAAGCCGGAGGGATTCCGGCAGCTTGGGGGGACGGCGGGGCCGCCTGGGGTGCAGCGGGTCGATCCATTGCCTGACGCTAGATGGCTGTGCCTCCTAAAATGAGGTTCATCCTCCGCTGGAGAGATGACTCTGGCCCCACCCACAGCCGCCACCCCGCAGGCCCCTGGCACCGGGCTAAAGCCTCTGCTGTTGCCAGCGGATCTGCGGCTGTCGGCGGAGCAATTTGCCCTGGTGTGTGCGGCAAACCCCGGGACGGTGCTGGAACTCACGGCCGATGGCCAGGTGATCGAGATGACGCCGGATCAACGCAGCGGCTTTCCGCCGCTGTGCCCCGATCTGGTGGTAGAGCTGGTGAGTCCCTCAGATGGGGAGCCCCGGGGCATCCAGGTCCTGCGCCGCAAGCTGGCCGCCTACCTCGCCAATGGCGCCCGGTTGGGCTGGCTGTTGATTCCGCAGCAGCGGGCAGTAGAAATCTGGCAGGCGGGTGCGGACGGCGCCGCTCCGCCGCAGGTCCAACGGATCGAGGCGGCCGACGTGCTGGAGGGCGGCGAGCAGCTGCCGGGGCTGCGGCTGGAGCTGGCGGAGATCTGGGATGGTTAGTTCAGCCAAACAACAGGCCTGGCTTGCCCAGATGGGGACCGACAGGCCAGGGCTCCCGAAAGCTGCTTGTTTGGTGACTAGGGAGCGACCTCAGGCTTCCTGCAACTGCATCGCCTCTTGATAACCCCGGCGCAGCACCGCTGCCGACCGCTCCAGCAATTCGCGTTCGTCCTGGTCCATGTCCGGCTCCAGGACCTCGATTGCCCCTTCGCTGCTGACAACCGTCGGCATCGACAGGGCCACACCCCAAAGACCGAGGGCGCCCGCCTGCACACGGGAGACTGTCAACACCCGGTGCTCTCGCCGCAACAGGCAACGCAGCAATTCCGCCGTCACCAGACCGATGGCGTGGTTGGTGGCGCCTTTGCGCCTAATGATTTGGTCTGCGGCCAGGCTCACCTCCTTTGCCAGGAGCGGCTCCTGCGACCGGTCCCAGCCGGGCCAGCTGCGCAGCGGCACACCACCGATGCGGACGCCAGACCAGAGAACCAGCTCCGAATCGCCGTGCTCCCCCAACACCTGGGCATCGACCGAATGGGGATCGAGCCGCAACACCCGACCCAGCACCTGACGCAAGCGGGCCGTATCCAACATCGTGCCGGTGCCGACCACGCGCGCCAGGGGCAATCCAGAGGTTTCAGCCATCACTGCGGTCAGGATGTCCACGGGATTGGTCACCATGACGATGGTGCCGCGATAGCCAGTAAGCCGTGCGCCAATCGTCTTGATCCGCGCCACATTTTCATGCAACAACTGCAGGCGGGATTCACCGGGTTTGCTGCCTCGCCCGGCCGAGATCACAATCGCATCCGCAACCAACATCTCCTGCAGCGAAGCGGGTCGCACGGCGGCGGCGGGGTAAAAGGAGGCGCCATGGGCCAGATCCATCGCCTCCCCCTCCGCCAACTCCAGCTTGAGGTCGTTGAGCAGCAACTCATCAACGACTCCCGATTGCAACGTGCAGAGGGCCACGCTGGATCCAACCCAGCCAGTGCCGATGATGCCCACGCTTCGCTTCATCACGCCCCTCCGAACGACAACGGTGACAGGAAAGCCTGTCCCCCAAGGGCCAGACCAAATAAACGCCTATCAAATCTAACGACTGCCATCAAAAGATAGGGCTATTAACCCAGTTTATTGCCCTTTAATTTCCAAGGCGTGTGATTCCCGCGCTTTCCTTGCGGCCCTAGCCTCACATCCGCTCCAAGGTGGCAATGCCCAGCAGACCCAAGCCGAGTTTGAGGGTGTCGGCCGTGAGGCGGCAGAGGGCCAGCCGGGAAGCCCGTGCCGGCGGCGGGGCCTTGAGCACCGGCACCTGGTCGTAGAAGCGGTTGAACACCTGGCTGAGCTCAAACAAATAGCTGCAGAGCCGGTTGGGCAGCAGTTCGTCTTCCACGGCGGCGATCACCGCATCGAAATCGAGCAACTGGCGCACCAGGGCCCATTCCTGGGGCTCGCTGAAGTGGAGGGAGACGGATTCAGCGGTGCTCGCCGCCAGCGGCTGGCGCCCCTGGATGCCTGTTTCGACCCCGTCTCCCCCCTTGCGGACGATGCCGGCGATGCGCACCACCGCATACAGCAAATAAGGGGCCGTGTTGCCCTGCAGGGCCAACATGCGATCAAAGCTGAACTGGTAGTTGGTGGTGCGGTTCTGGCTGAGGTCGGC
>JBBASD010000101.1:0-9146 GCA_040399485.1 Cyanobium sp.
TGAGCCTGGCCCACCCCTGCCGCTGCCTGCTGATCGCCACCTACAACCCCGAGGAAGGGGCCGTGCGCGACCACCTGCTGGACCGCTTCGCCATCGCCCTCTCGGCCAACCAACTGCTGAGCAACGAGCAACGGGTGGCCATCAGCCGCAGCGCCATCGACCATGGCGAAGCCGGCGCCGCCTTCCGGGAGCGCTGGCGGGAGGAAAGCGATGCCCTCGCCACCCAGCTGTTGCTGGCGCGCCAATGGCTGCCGGATGTGACCATCAGTCGCGAGCAGATCCGTTATCTGGTTGATGAGGCCCTGCGGGGTGGGGTCGAAGGGCACCGCAGCGAGCTCTATGCGGTGCGGGTTGCCCGCGCCCACGCCGCCCTCAGCGGCCGCGACCAAGTGGAGGCCGAGGATCTGCAGGTGGCGGTGCGGCTGGTGATCGCCCCCCGGGCTCGCCAGCTGCCGCCCCCCGACCCCGACCAACCCCTCGAACCACCGCCGCCGCCGCCCCAGGGCGATCAGGCCCCCGACCCGCCAGCAGACCAGGCGCCGGAGCAGGACCAGGACGAGCCGGATCCCCCCGAGCCCGACGAAGACAACAACAACGAAGACGAAGACGACAGCCCCGAGGATCAGGCCCCCCCCTCCATCCCCGAGGAGTTCCTGCTCGATCCGGAGGCCATCGCCATCGACCCGGACCTGCTGCTGTTTTCAGCCGCCCGGGCCCGCAGTGGCGGCAGTGGCAGCCGCGCCCTGGTGCGCAGTGAAAGCCGCGGCCGTTATGTCAAGCCGATGCTGCCCCGGGGTCCCGTGCGCCGCATCGCCGTGGATGCCACCCTGCGGGCCGCCGCCCCCCACCAGAAGGCCCGCCGCGCCCGCCATCCCGAGCGCCGCGTCATTGTCGAAGAGGCCGACCTGCGGGCCAAGCTGCTGCAACGCAAGGCCGGGGCCCTGGTCATCTTTCTGGTCGACGCCAGTGGTTCGATGGCCCTCAACCGCATGCAAAGCGCCAAGGGGGCCGTGCTGCGCCTACTCACCGAGGCCTACGAGAACCGCGACGAGGTTGCCCTGATTCCCTTTCGCGGCGACCAGGCCGAGGTGTTGCTGCCCCCCACCCGCTCGATCACCGCCGCCCGCCGCCGGCTCGAATCGATGGCCTGCGGGGGGGGATCCCCCCTCGCCCACGGCCTCACCCAGGCGGCCCGGGTGGGGGCCAACGCCCTGGCCACTGGAGATCTCAGCCAGGTGGTGGTGGTGGCGATCACCGACGGACGGGGCAACGTGCCGCTGGCCCGCTCCCTGGGCCAACCCGCCCTGGAAGGTGAGGAACCGGTTGATCTGCGCGAGGAGCTGCGGCAGGTGGCCGGTCGTTACCGCGCCCTCGGTATCAAGCTGCTGGTGATCGACACCGAGCGCAAGTTCATCGGCAGCGGCATGGGCAAAGAACTGGCCGAAGCCGCCGGCGGTCGCTACGTGGCCCTGCCCAAAGCCAGTGACCAGGCCATTGCCGCCATCGCCCTGGAGGCCGTCGCCAGCTTGTGAGCCTCTGGGCCCCAGCGGCCCTGCAACCTCTGCCCTACAGCCCCCGGACCGAGCCCGGCGCCGGGGCGGGGGGGGCCACGCCGCCACTGCCGCGGCTGCGGGGCGCCAGCCGCTCCTGCTGGGCCCGCACCCGTTCGGCTCGGGCCGCCTCCCGTCGGGCCGCATCGGAGCTGGCACGCTGCTGCACCGCCTCGGGATTGCTGGGATAGAGATCGTCAAAGAAGCGGGCCAGCCCTTGGCTGACGCTGCGGATGTTGTCGGCCACCTTGGGATCGCCCGTCAGTTTCTGCACATCACCGCCGACGGCCTGCCAACGGTCCGTGAGCAGGCGAGCGTTGGCCAGGGTGGCCTGCAGGTCGGCGGTCAACTTGGGGTTATCGAGCCTGGCGGCCAACTGGCGGGCGTGGCGGCTGGCCCGCTGGGCATCGACACTGGCGGCGTTGAGATTGTTGAGGATGGGTGTGGCCCGGGCCATGGAGGCATTGAGTTGGGCCACCGCTTGGCGCGCATCGCGCACAAACAACTGCCCATCCCGTGTCAACTTTTGCGTTTCGAGGGCCGTGTCTTCGAACGTCTTGGTGGCTGAAACCATCTGGGGCACCAGCTTGCCGCGGTCGGCCTCAGACAGCAGACGCTGCATGGTCTCGGTGACAGAATCGAAGCTGGCCGCAGTTACCCCCGGGATCCGGTTGTGCTGGCAGACCATGCGCCGGCGATCGCAGCCCGCCTCCTTGGGCCCTGGCCCTGCGGGCCCGAGGGGCCGACCGCCACTCAACAACGAAACCGCCGCATCCCCACCCAACAGGGAGGAAGGGGCAACCCGGGCCACCACCGGCAGGGCCAGCCGCAGCTTGGGATCGGTGATGGTCAATTCGGCCACCACCTCCGTATCGGTGACCCTCAGGGCTTGAACACTGCCGACCATGACGCCGCGGTAGGAGACGGGTGAGCGGGGGGCCAGCCCTGCGGCATCTTGAAAGCTGGCCTCCATGGTCCAGGTCTGGCGCCCCACGGAAAGTCCCTTCAACCAGAACCAAAGCCCCAGGCCGCTGGCGATGGCAGCCAACAGGCAAAATCCAAGGGAGGCCTCGCGAACACTGCGGCGCATCGACTATCGCTCGGCCGGCTGCATCGGTCCGCGCAGGCTACCGCTTCGGAACTGCACCACGTAGGGGTCCTCGGAGACCCGAAACGCCTCAATCGTGCCGCTCCAGCGGAAACAGCCGCCGTACAGCAAGGCCACCCGATCAGCGCACCGGTCGATGGTGCTGAGCACATGGCTGACGACCAAGCCTGAGGCGTTGGTGAGGGTGGTGCTCTGCACGATCAAGTCCTCAATACGGGTACACGCCATCGGATCCAGGCCCGCCGTGGGCTCATCAAAGAGCAGCAAGGGCACCCGCCCCTCGATGGCGGCCGGATCGTCAATCAGGGCTCGGGCAAAGCTGACCCGCTTTTGCATGCCCCCACTAAGTTCTCCGGGCAGGCGCTCCTCGATGCCGGCCAAGCCCACCGCCTCCAGGGCCCTAGCCACCCGCTCCCGAATCTGGTCCTCGCCCAGGCGGCTGAAGCGATAGAGCAGGAAACCGACGTTCTCCCGCACCGTCAGGGAAGCCAGCAGGGCCGGGTTCTGAAATACCAGCCGCACATCGGGGGGGTGCCGCTGGTCCAGGCGCAGATAGGTCTGGGGTACCCCATGCAGGCGTACGCCGCCGGAAGTGGGCAAGAGCAAACCCGCCAGCAAGCGCAGGATTGTTGATTTGCCCGACCCGGAGGGTCCCACCACCACCAGCCGTTCGCCCGCCTCGACCCGCAGATTCAGCTGATCCAAGACCAACCGCTCTCCCCAGCGCATGGTCACCCCATCCAGCTCGGCCACCGGCAAGGTGCCTTGCGGGTCCGGACTGCCGGCCATGGGGCCGGGGGATGCCGGGCGATCCAGAAGGCGATGGCGGGCGTTCCGGCGGACCCGATTGATCACGACTGCGGGCGGTCAAGGACTCTCAACCGCTCCATCCTGCCCCCTGGTGCCGCCCCCCTCGCCATCCCTTGCCGCAAGCTTCGTAGAGTCGAATCATGATCCGCCGCGCCCCGCGCTCCGACCTTGCCCGTCCGAGGCCCCGCCGCGCGTGTTCCCCGAAGGCCCCGACGTCCAAGCTGGGTGGGACGGGGAGAGACGCGGCAAAAAGACTTGGTGAGCCGCTCAAGGCGGGCGGTGCGCTGGTTGCAACCAGGCCTTGTGGTCAAGCGTTGGATCTTCACCTCCGGCCTGGGGTTGCTGATTGCCCTGTTGGGCGCAGCCGTCTGGGCTGATCTGCAACCCATCTACTGGACCCTGGAAGCGATTCGCTGGAGCCTGGCCCGGGTCACCCAGGTGCTGCCCCGCGGCATCACCGGCCCCCTTGTCCTGGTCTTGGGCGGAGGGCTCGTCTGGCTGGGCCAGAGCCGCAGCTTTGGCTCGATCCAGCAAGCCCTGGCCCCGGAAAAGGACACCCACCTGGTGGATGCCCTGCTGGCCCAGCGGCGACTCAGCCGCGGACCGAGCATTGTGGCCATCGGCGGCGGCACCGGCCTGGCCACCCTATTGAGTGGCTTGAAGCGCTATAGCGGCAACATCACCGCCATCGTCACCGTTGCCGACGATGGCGGCAGCAGTGGGGTGCTGCGGCGTGAACTGGGAGTCCAACCCCCCGGGGACATCCGCAATTGCCTGACGGCCCTGGCCCGCGAAGAGCCGCTGCTCACCCGCCTGTTCCAATACCGCTTCAAAGCTGGCAGTGGCTTGGAGGGCCACAGCTTCGGCAATCTTTTCCTCACGGCCCTCACGGCCATCACCGGCAGCCTTGAATCCGCCATCACCGCTAGCAGCCGGGTTCTGGCCGTGCAGGGCCAAGTGGTGCCGGCCACCAATGCCGATGTGCGTCTTTGGGCGATTCTGGAAAACGGTGAGCGGCTGGAGGGCGAATCACGCATCGGCAAAGCCACCAGCCCGATCGTTCGCCTGGGTTGCACGCCGGATCGCCCGCCAGCCCTGCCGCGGGCCCTGGAGGCCATTGCCCATGCCGAACTGATTGTGCTGGGCCCCGGCAGCCTGTACACCTCACTACTGCCCAACCTGCTGGTGCCCGAACTGGTCAAGGCAATCAGCCTGAGCAAGGCTCCGCGGCTGTACATCTGCAACTTGATGACCCAACCTGGCGAAACCGATGGACTAGATGTCAGCGGCCACCTGCGGGCGATCGAGGCCCAGCTGGCCAGCCTAGGGGTCAACGAACGCCTCTTCGATGCGGTGCTGGCCCAGGAAGATCTTGGCGAATCCCACCTGCTTGACCACTACCGATTGCACGGCGCCACCCCTGTCAGCTGCGATGAGACCCATCTCAAAAAACAGGGCTATGAAGTGATGCGAGCGCCGCTGCAGGGGGCCAGGCCCAGTGCCACCTTGCGGCATGAACCGAACAGTTTGGCCAAAGCTGTGATGCGATTTTACCGCAAACACCGCCACGATTAAACCAAGTGGAACCACTGTGGGCGGAGCCGGTAGGCCGTCAAAGCAAGGTTGACGTCAGAATGGGATTCTTTGGGGCAACTCCCTGATGCGTCTGATTGGCCTGCTGCTGACCCTGGCCCTTATTGGCTTCCTATTCCAGCGCCTTTATGGAGGCACCTCCAAAGTTGGCCCCACGGGTAGTGCAACCATCACCGAGCCCATACAACGCGCCGAAGAAGCCGTGGAAAAGGTGAATCAATTGGAACAAGAACGGGAAAAAAAGAGCATGGGTGAATTCCAACCTGGGACAAACTAATAGGCATCCTGCATTTCGTAAAAATCTGGCTGCACATAATCCTTGCGCAGGGGCCAACCTTTCCAGTCCTCTGGCATCAACAGACGCTTGGGATGGGGATGGCCCTCGTACTGAATTCCGAACATGTCGAATGTTTCTCTTTCCTGCCAATCAGCACCGCGCCAGATGCCATAAAGGCTCGGAATCGTGAGGGCGCCATCCCTGGGCAGGAACACCTTGAGCCGCACCTCCTCAGGACGAAGGGCAGCGGGCAGGGACGCATCGGCATCGCCCAGGGCCTCAATGGCATTGGCCAGGGGGGCAAGCTTGATCAGGTGATAGAAGCTGACCAGGCGACCGCCCGGCCCCTCGTCATAGCCCCCTTGGCATTGCAGATAATCGAAGCCCGAAGCCTTGAGGGCCGTAGCCAGCAGGGGCAGAAAGGCAGCTTCAACGCCCAGGGTCTCAATGCCTAGATGGTCTACCCCAAGGACTTCATGGTCAAAGCCTTGGGAGACCAGCCAGCTGCTTACCGGGCCGGCCGTCGGGGCCGCGAGTGTAGAAGCATCAGCCCCGGGTGGGGTTGCAGCGGCGCTGGCAGGGGTCGCTGGGGTGTCTGAGCTTGAGGGTGTCTCTGCGGGCATGGTGCTTAAGAAGGCCTTGGGGGATGGCTCAGGGCGAAGGGGCCGCTGCTTGGGGCTCGGCGACAACGGCCGCAGGGGAAGCGGCTACCGACAGGGGCAATCCGGACGCCGCGGCCAAGGCCTCCTTTTGGGTTTCGGCACGCAAATAAGCCCCCGTAACTATCGGCTCGACGCGTTTCATCTGGTGGGGAATCGTGTAATAGCGGTGGGTGGGTTGCAAAAGTCCCCTTTCCGCCAGAGATTCATTACCCACTTTCTTGCGCAGCTTGATGACCGCATCAAAGATCGCTTCGGGCCGGGGCGGGCATCCAGGTAGGTAGAGATCCACCGGAATCAGCTTGTCGACGCCACGCACGGCGGTGGTCGAATCGGCCGAGAACATGCCGCCGGTGATAGTGCAGGCGCCCATGGCGATGACGTACTTGGGCTCGGGCATCTGCTCGTAGAGACGCACAAGCGCCGGGGCCATTTTCATCGTCACGGTGCCAGCCACGATGATCAGATCGGCCTGTCTGGGGCTGGAGCGGGGCACCAGTCCGAAACGGTCGAAATCGAAACGGGAGCCGATCAGGGCCGCAAATTCGATGAAGCAACAGGCGGTGCCATACAAAAGGGGCCAGAGACTGCTGAGCCGGGCCCAGTTGTGTAGATCATCCAGGCTGGTGAGGATGATGTTCTCTGAGAGGTCGGCGGTGACGGCGGGGGCGCCGACGGGACCACAACTGGCGGCCCGCAGGTCCCGTAGGGCGGCAACGGAAGGGGAATCGGAAGGGGTCAAAGTCATGGCGCTCCGGGTCAGCTCCACTCAAGGGCGCCCTTGCGCCAGGCATAGGCAAGGGCCACCACCAGAATTGTGATGAAAATCAGGGCCTCAATGAAGGCCAGCAGGCCGAGTCGGTGGAAAGCCACGGCCCAGGGATAAAGAAAGACAGTCTCGACATCAAAAATGACGAAGACCAGGGCAAACATGTAGTAGCGAATATTGAACTGAATCCAGGCGCCACCGATGGGCTCCATGCCGGACTCGTAGGTGAGCTCGCGCTCCCCTTGGCGGCTCTTGGGGGAGAGCAGCTTGTTCGTGACCAAGGCCAGCACCGGGACGGCAGTGGCAATCAGCAGGAACCCCAGGAAAGCGTCGTAACCGGGGAGCACGAACATCGTTAACCAAGTCCGATCTGGCCGGCATTCTGACATCTGCAGGCCCGTTCTGGGTCCATGGCCCTAGGTCATCGGGGCTGGATAGAGTTTGGGTGCCCTGAAGCGCCAACGCATGAGCAGCGACGTCCCGGGCGATCCCCGATCTGGCGAGGATCGGCTCATGCCCCAGCCTGATGGCCCCCAGCCCGCCAGTGCGACCGACGGCTCCAGCGCCGAGGCAGCAGCCACGGTCACCGCTCCAGCCACCGCCCCGGTTCCAACCCCTGATCCGGCGCCGGAGCCGGCCAGTGACCCGGCCAGCCACCGCTTTGAATGCCGCAGCTGTGGCTTCGTCTACGACCCCGCCGAAGGGGTGCGCAAGCTGGGCATCGAAGCTGGCACTCCATTTTTGGAACTGGATGCCGTCAGCTTCCGCTGCCCGGTGTGCCGCAGCCGGGTGGTGGCCTTCAAGGACATCGGCCCCCGGAACAAAGCCAGTGGCTTCGAGGAAAATCTCAACTACGGCCTAGGGGTCAACCGCCTCACCCCCGGCCAGAAGAACGTGCTCATTTTTGGTGGCTTCGCCCTGGCGATCGCCTTCTTCCTCTCTCTGTATTCGTTGCGCTGATGTCCGCCTCCCTGCCCCGCCGCTCCGCCCCTGGCCCCCTGCGGCGGTTGTTGCTGCCCCTCTTCAGCCTGGTGCTGGCCCTGGGGCTGGGGCTGGGCCTGACGGGCTGTGTGTCGACCGGCCTGCCCGTGGCGGCCGCCAGTCCCTGGCAGGAAGTGCCGCTGGAGACCAGTTCCAGCCCGTTGGATGTGGCCTTCAGCGACAGCCGCCACGGCTTTCTGGTCGGCAGCAACCGCCTGATCATGGAAACCAGCGACGGTGGTGCCAGCTGGCAGGAGCGGGCCCTGGACCTGCCGGTGGACGAAAACTTCCGCCTGATCAGCATCGACTTTCGCGGCAAGGAAGGCTGGATCGTCGGCCAGCCGGGCCTGTTGCTGCACAGCGATGACAACGGCCAGAGCTGGAGCCGCCTTTTGCTGGATACGAAACTGCCCGGTGAGCCGTACTTGATCACCGCCCTGGGCCCCAAGGAGGCGGAACTGGCCACCAATGTGGGCGCCATCTACCTCAGCTCTGACGCCGGCAACAGCTGGCAGGCCTTGGTGAGCGATGCGGCGGGATCGGTGCGGGACCTGCGCCGTGACGACCAGGGCCGCTACGTGAGCGTCAGCAGCCTGGGCAACTTTTATGCCACCTGGGAACCGGGCCAGGCCACCTGGCAGCCCCATCAACGGGTCAGCAGCCAGCGGCTGCAATCGATGGGCTTCCAGCCCGACGGCGGCCTGTGGATGCTGGCCCGGGGCGCCCAGCTGCGCTTTGACTCCGGCACCCCTGAGAACCCCGAGTGGAGCAAACCGGTGATCCCGATCACCAATGGCTTCGGCTACCTCGACCTGGCCTGGGATCCCCAGGGGGCCCTGTGGACCGGTGGCGGCAGCGGCACATTATTAAGCAGCGCCGATGGCGGCAAGAGCTGGCGCAAGGATCCGGTGGGGGCCCGCCAGCCCAGCAACTTCACCCGCATCGTTTTTCCTGGCGATGGCAAGGGGTTTGTGTTTGGCGAGCGGGGCTCGCTGCTGCGTTGGGTCGGCTGAGGGGCGAGCCAGCCGGTGGCAGCAGGGACAACAACTGCGTCCCTCTGTAACCAAGCCAGGGGCCAGGGGCCAGCAGCCCCCGGCCGGCCCCTAGGATCTCTGGGCTGAACGCTTCCTGCTATGGCTGCCGGCTCTACGGGTGAACGCCCGTTTTTCGAGATCATCACGAGCATCCGCTATTGGGTGATCCATGCGGTCACCCTGCCCGCCATCTTTCTGGCCGGCTTCTTCTTTGTTTCCACCGGCCTGGCCTACGACGCCTTTGGAACGCCTCGCCCTGATGCCTACTTCCAAGCCCAGGAAGCCAAGGCGCCAGTGGTGAGCAAGCGTTATGAAGGCAAAGCCCAGCTTGACCAGCGCCTGCAATAAGCCATGACCCAATCCAC
>JBBASD010000102.1:0-8663 GCA_040399485.1 Cyanobium sp.
CGGTGGAGTATTACAACGGCAGCGGCTGGAGCCAGCTGCAGGGCACCGGCTGGGGGTCTGCCGTCACCTGCATGGAGGTGAACTGGCTCGCCAGTGGCCAGCCCCAGGTGCTGGTGGGGCTCGGGAGTGGTGCGGTGGAGTATTACAACGGCAGCGGCTGGAGCCAGCTGCAGGGCACCGGCTGGGGTTCAGCGATCAACTGCGCCAGTGCCCAGTGGAGCCTGGTGACCCTGAGTGGCAATAGCGCCGCTTAGTTTCCGTTTCGCTTCCGGCTAGCAACCGTTGTTGGCTATTGAGGCGTGGCGTGCCATTCATTCGCTTATTTGAAGACCCGCAGCCATTTGATCGTTATGGCTGCGGCGTACCTTTTCTGCATTCTTTTGCTCATCCTGCCTCTTAAAACTTCCCCACCGTTTCACAACACCATGACCCTCACCCCCAATCGTTTTCCAAGCCAGGAGCACCATGCCCGTGCCTGGCAGCAGCTCGCTGCCCAGATCGCCGCCCAGGCTGATGCCATTCAGGAAGCCCCTGCCGCCACCCCTCCCCCGCACCCCGGCAGCCTCACGATCATCGGCTCGGGCATCGGCATCCTCGGCTTCACCCTCGGCGATGAAGAGCTGATTCTTGGCGCCGACGCCGTCTTCTTCTGCGTGGCCGATCCCGCCACGGTCACCTGGATCAAGCAACGGCGGCCAGATGCCCTCGATCTTTATGTGCTCTATGACGACAGCAAGGTGCGTTATACCACCTATATGCAGATGACCGAGGCGATGTTATTCCCGCTTCGTCAGGGCAAAAAAGTAGTGGCGATTTACTACGGCCATCCCGGTATTTTTGTTCTTTCCACCCATCGTGCCATTCAGATCGCCCGGCGCGAGGGCCACCATGCCGTGATGCGGCCCAGTGTGTCGGCCTTGGATTGTCTGTGCGCCGATCTGGGGGTGGATCCCGCCCATCCAGGCATGCAAATGCATGAGGCCACCGACATGCTGATCCGCAGACGGCTGCCCTCGACCCAGCTGCATGTGGTGCTCTGGCAGGTGGGCTTGATCGGTGAGATGGGCTATCGCCGCAAGGGCTATATCAATGATAATTTTTCCATTTTTGTTGCCTATCTACAGCAGCACTACGGCCCCGACTACCAGGTTACCAACTACATCGCATCCCGCTTTCCCACGATCGCGCCCGTGATCGAGAACTATCCCCTTAGTGCCCTGCATGATCCCGACACCCAAGCCAAGGTGACGGGCATCTCCACTTTTTATCTAGCCCCAAAAGACACCGCCGCTCCCTGCGCCACGATGATGCAGCAGCTGGGCATGTTGCAGACTGGCCAACAGCCCAAACCGGTGGCCACGCCGCTGCGACAGATCGGCACCTACGGCCCGCGGGAGCGTAAGGCTTTTCCTGCCTTTCACCAGTTCCAGGTGCCCGCTGGCTACCACTGGCAAGGCGAAACCGCCGCCAATCGGTTTTTAATCGCCCTGCGGCTCGATCAGGAACTGGCCGATCGCTACCGGGATAATCCCCACGCCGCCCTGGCCAGCGCCGAATTTGCCGATCTCACGGCCCGTGAGCGCACCCTGTTGGCCAGCCGTGATGCCGGCGCCCTCCAGGTGGCGGCCAAGGGTAGCCAGGTGGTTTGCGCAGCCAATCGGCAGTTGTTGGAGGCCCTGTTCCGGCAGCGCCCTTTGCTGCGCCGCCTCGCCCAACTGCTCAGCCAAGGCCGCTGCGATACCGCCGATTTGGAGGCTTTCGCTGCCGCCTCGGGCCATGGCGATTGCCAATGGGGCAGGTTGCGCACCGACATCGACCTACTCCAGCGCGATCTGTTGTTCCCCTGGAATGGTGTCTACCAGGCCAACCAACCCGACCAGTTGTTGGTGTTGCTTGGCGAGGGCCCGCGGGCCCGGTTGTTGCTGCAGAGCAAGCTGATTAGCAATTTCCGCTTTAAGCGCGGTGTTTTGCGTTGGCAGGCAACGTCGGCGCAACCCAGTCACGGATTTCTACGGGTTGATGTCGATGCCCGCGGCCAGCGGCGCTTGCTGGGCAGTATCTGGCCCGCTGGCGAGGCCGTACCGGCCGACCACCGCCTCGTGTTCAATGAGGTGCTGCCTGGCCGCCAGCATCCGGCGATGGCGGTGGGCAGCTATCGCTCCGACGCCGGCCGTTTGGTACTGGAGGTTTGCGACACCAGCGACCAGGGCCGCTGCTTGAAGCTGAGTCTCAATGGCACCGATCTAACCGGTGCCCTTGCCTTGCGGGGCCGCCACCTGCTCTGCGGCAACCAGCGTTTTGCACTCGATGGCAGTTGGCAGAAGGATGCTCAAGTGGCCCAATCCCTTCGCGGCGAATTTGTGCTCAAGGGGCATCCTGTACTGCGCAGCTTGCGGCTCACCGCGGACAGTCTTGTCCTCAATGGCATCGCTACCCCAGGCCAGTGGCAGCACGACCAAATTAACTGGAGCGATGGACCGGCCTGGGCGCGGCAGGGGCAATTATCGCTATTGCTTGATCCGATCACCTTGCACCCCATGCTCCATGGCCAGGTGGATGGCCAAGCGCTCGTGGGCCTGGTGCCGGTGAGCGAGGGGTTGCTGCGCCCTGAGCCGGAGTTTGGTCTTACACCTGGTGCCTGGCGGCAGCTGTATGGCGCCCAGGCCCATTGGGCCTGGGCGATGGGGGGGATGGTCTGGCCTAAGTGGGAACGGGCCTCTCTATACTCCCAGATTGTGAATCGTAGCCTAGTCAAGCTTTTGCCATGACTGACAACCTGCTGAAGAGCTGGAGCCAGGTGGCTGGTACGAAATCAGCCTGGTTGCTAAACTACGACGCAGAACGTTATCCCTTCTCGCGTTACTTACGTGATCAAGTTTTCCGAGTTGATGACCTGGAAAAACTACATCTTAGTAGTCTTTGTCGGCCAGGCTCTCCGCCTGGCTATCCGGATAATCTGCGCCTGCGCCAAATGATGCAACGCCTGCCGTTGAACTCGAATTTCTACACAATCTACACAAGCTTTGTGCATGAATTGGTTGTCCGCTATTTTGGTGGCCGCATTTCCTATGCGGCCCGCCCCAAAATGCGAGTCCATCTGGCCGGTTCGGGCTCGGTCAGTCGCTGGCACCGTGATGCCAATGTAACCGGTCGATTGGAGCAGATTAACATCTGGCTGCCGGCCACAAACTGTTTTGCCGGCAACACCCTCTGGGTGGAAAATGATTACGGAACTGAATGTTATCAACCGATTCCTGTTCGGCTTGGTCAGGCTCTCTTTTTTGACGGTGGTTTGCTTGCCCATGGCAGCGTCTCTAACGATACCGATACCAGCCGCGTCAGTTTTGATCTGCGCTTTTCAGCATCCAGTACCACCCCCAGCGCAATGACCAAGCGCCTCTTGGGCGAGCGCCCGTTGGCGTCGATCGTGGCGCAGCTCTGCCCCTCGCTGTCGCTTTCGCCCTAGCCCTAGCCCATCTGGAACAGACCCCGATGACCCCCCTAGACGTTGGCGCCTGCCGATCGCTGCCCTGTTGCGCTAGTCGCAGCAGCCCATCGGCCCCTGAGGGCCAGGCGGTGCTGTTCCCAGGCTTGGCGATTTCGCTTCCCTAAGGCCACAGTGGTGGCAGTGTTCGTCAATTCCTCGCGCCATGGCAGCAGCACAGCTGGCGGCACCCATGGCCAGTATTGGGGTCCCCGCCGAAATCAAACGCGATGAACAGCGGGTGGCCCTCACCCCAGACGGCATCCGTGAGCTGGTCTCCCTCGGCATGGAGGTGCGGGTGCAGGAGGGGGCCGGCCTGGGGGCAGGCATCAGCGACGACGACTTCGCCGCCTCCGGGGCGCGGCTGGTGAGCTGTGAGGAGGCCTGGGGGGCCCACCTGGTGGTCAAGGTCAAGGAACCCCAGCCCCAGGAATTTGGTTTTCTGCGGCCCGATCTGGTGCTGTTCACCTACCTGCATCTGGCGGCCTATCCAGATGTGGGTCGAGCTCTCCTGGAGGCCGGCACCACCGCTGTGGCCTACGAAACGGTGCAGTTGGAGGACGGCAGCCTGCCCCTGCTGGCGCCGATGAGTGAAATCGCCGGCCGGTTAGCCGCCCAGGTGGGCGCCCGCCTGCTGGAAAAACCCCAGGGGGGCAGGGGGCTGTTGATTGGGGGCTGCACCGGGGTGCGACCCGCCAATGTGGTGGTGATCGGGGCCGGCACCGTCGGCTGGCACGCGGCCCGCATCGCTGCGGCCATGGATGCCCAGGTCTACCTGCTCGATCGCTCGCCGCAGCGGCTCAGGCAGCTGGATGCGGACCGGCGCGGGCGCCTGGTGACCCTGGTAAGCAATGACGCCCTGATTGAGCGTCTGGTGCCCGATGCCGATCTGCTCATCGGTGCTGTGCTGTTGCCTGGTGGCCGCGCCCCCACGCTGGTGTCCGAGGAGTTGGTGCAGCGCATGGGCGCCGGTTCCGTGATCGTCGATGTGGCGATCGACCAAGGCGGTTGCATTGCCACCAGCCGCGAAACCACCCACACCGATCCGGTGCTGACCATCCACGGCGTTCAGCACTATGCCGTTGGCAACATGCCCGGCGCCGTGCCCTTCACCTCCACCGAGGCCTTGGTCAGCGTCACCCTGCCCTACATCCAGGTGATGGCTGGCCGGGGACTCAGCGAGGCCGTCATCGACCGGCCCGAACTGCTTTCGGGGCTGAATACGGTCGATGGCTCGGTCTGCCACCCGGGAGTGGCCAGGGCCCTAAACGTGTCCCCACGCCATCCGATGGCCTGTCTGCGCTAACGCGGCAACAACAGACGCACTTGGCGGCCCCCCAACTCCGGAGAACGGCCAAAGCTGAATTTGCCGCCGTGGTTCGAGACCGTAATCCGCACCACATGGAACCCCAGATCTTCGCTGCCAGAGACGGCCGTCACGGCTTCGGGCCCCTCTTGCCACGGGCCGCTGTCACTGATCACCAGTTCCGCAGCGTCTGAGGTGGGGGACAGGTGGATGCTGAGCAGGCGATTTGAGGGGGGGGCTTTGGCCAGGGAGGCCAGTGCCCGCCGCAACAACAAGGTGAGGGCGGCCTGCAATTGCTGGGGATCGCCATCAATCGGCAGGGGCTGCTCTAGGCCGCCGCTGCTCAGACGAACCCCCGCCAGCCTCAGGGGTCGTTTTAGATACAGCAAAACAGCCTGCACCACCCTGGCCAGATTGACCCTCTCGATGCGGGTGTCCTGGCTGCGCAACAACAAGTGCAGGGCTTCGGTAATGCTGACCAGGCGATCGATTTCCTGTTCAAAGCGGCCCATCAGGCCCGACTGAGCCGCTTCCTGGCTGGCTGGCCCCGCTGCAAGTTGAGTCTGGGATTGCTGGGCTAGCAGGCGCAGGGCACTGAGGGGCTGGTTGATTTCATGGGCCACACTGACGGCCAGTTGGCTGGTGTGTTGCAGCTCATTCAGGCGCCCGCGCAACTGGCTCAGCGCGGATTCGGCGGCGGCAAGGTCGGCCTGGGTCTGTTGGAGGACGTGTTGGAAGCGCTGCCACTTGAGACGCTGCCGCCGTTCCAGCAGGACTCCTGCAGCAACCAGCAGGGCCAGAAGCAGCAGCCCGCCTAGGGCTATCCCGATGGGATCAGAGATGATCGGCATGGAGAACCGCATAACGGACCAAGGCTGCGCCGCGAATTCCCAGCCGGGCGGCGATCTGCCTGCGGTGGGTGTTCACCGTTTCCAGGCTGACACCGAGCTGGAGGGCCACATCACGGCTGCTGGCGCCCTGGCCAATCATTTGCAGTATCTGCCGTTGGCGGGGGGTCAGCGCTTGGAGGCGTTCGGCAAGGATGGCCTCGTCCTGGGCTGCGGAGGGATTGGTAGTTGGCAGCAGCACGCTGATCTCCTCCATCAGATCGTCACAGGATCTGCTTTTGTCAACGACTGCAAGCAACATCGGCTCGAGATGCTCGGGGCACAAAAAAGTATGGGCTAATGCGGAAATCACAATCAAGCGGGCTTGCGGGTTGAGCAGTTGCAAGGCTTCTGCAACCCTTATGCCTGGTCCATCCGGCAGGTTGAGGTCCAGTAGCAGCAGATCGGGCTGGTGTTCGACACAGGCCTGGATGCCGGCCGCCGCCGTATGGGCGACGGCAACGACTTTGAGACCCTTCAGCCGATCCAGCCGTTCGGCGAGCAACTGGGCAATCATGGTTTGGTCTTCAACCAGGACGCATCGCAAAAGAGCCGCTGGGGGCCCAGGGAGTGGCAGCACAGCTAAAGGGGCCTCTGGGCACCAAAGGTGTATCGATCTCGGCCATTCTGGGGGCACCAAGACGGCCGACTTTGTTTTCCAGATTTCCTGATCCTTGAGGGTCGAAAACGAAAAGTCACAAAAAGCTTAACAGTCTGTTACCATTTGCGGAAGCAGGTTGGTTTTGATTACTCCCACTGCGTCTAAGTATCGGTTTTTCGTGTTTATCCCGATGGCCTGCCGTCTCGTCTTTCTGCTTGTATCACGATCGGCCCTGCCCAAACCCGGGGCCGGATGGCAAGAGCTTGTCGAAGCCCAAAGCCAGAGTCTTGGCAGTGGCATCCATCTGCGCTTGTTTCCAGCCCAGCCGGATTGGCATGGCAGTCTTGACGATTTGATTATTGAGGGCAAAGCAGACGTCAGCGGCCAAAATCCTTTTTTCCAAGTTGTTAGACCTTCCAAAGGTGAAACCAACCAGCTCTTATGTGATTCCTTTATCCCTTATATTGAGCCCAAACTCCTATGGCTATCGGTGTACAAAGTTGAAGGTCAGTCCATTGACCCCAACGAAGCATATCCTTCCCAATCTTTGCAAATTGAGAGCGTCGAATGCCTGGATCAGTTTCCTTTAAGGGAGGCAAGTAATGAAACCTGTTGGTTTTATCCGACAGAAGATGGTCGCTATTTAAGTTGGGAAAAACGAAGTAGAATTATCGTGCAGCCTGGATTTCTACCCGACATTCTTAGCAAGGATGAAACCAGTGATTTCCAGCGCAGCGAAATTCACTTGCTTTGGTCTCTTATGGCTGATGACCAGAGCCTCACCTGTGTGGGTCTAACTTATAAAAAGCGTCGTATCGAATGGCCCCTGCTCAAGGTGGAACCTGAACCTTTTGCCACCTGGCGCTGCTTCCGGGTTGACTACAGCAGCGAAACAGGCCATGTAGAAGAATCTTGTATCACAGTATTTAATCCATAGACATCTAGCTACTATCATCAATTGAATTTAGCTCAATTTCACCTTGCCCTTGGGATTCAATCTTCGGCTTTTGTGCCATCATGGTTCCCGGGGCCATCACCTTCGATGCCATCGTTACCATCGGATTCATTATTGCTATCGCCGCCATACTGTCCATCAAATTGCTGCATCAACAGGCCACGCTGATATTCCACCGAAAGGGCTTCAAGGTGGGCTCTTGCCTGATCCCTCAGGACCGGATCCACCTGCTCAAGGGTCGATCCTTCAGGAACACGCATCCTTAACACCATGGCCAGGGCATCAAATAGACGCACCTGATCGTTCTGCCAGCCCTGGTAATCGGTGACCAGGGCGATCAAGGCTTGATCGGGTAGCTGGCCGACCCGCGCCTGGTGGCGCAGTCCTTGGATCTGGGCCAGTCGCGATGACGTGACCATGGCATGGGCCGCTCCAAGCGCCGCCAGGGCATCCGCCGCCTCCCTTTTCAAAAGGCTCATATCCCTTTGCAAAACCGCCTGTTCCATCGTCAAAGGCTCCCGCAAGGCGGGGAAGCCAGCACTTGCCCCCGCAGCGTCGCTACCTGCAAGCCCCGTTCCTGAAGGCTGATCAGACACAAGCACGGCAGAGATGCCCTTGGCCCGGTTCCCCTGGCTCCCCCCCCCAGTCCAGGCTGAGGGGGGAGGCTGGCTGGCGTCTGGCAGGGGGTCAAGGGGTGGGTCCTCAGGTTTGACGACCAGGACCCATCCCTGCAGAACTTCGGCAAACCAACGGCGTAAACCTCGTATCGCCATTGGCAGAGCAGAACGAGTCATCAATCGTTGATCGGTTTCATGGCAAGAATCTGACTGAAAATCTCTCCCCTTGCCAGGGCGGTCTTCATCAAGGTCCCAGGCGGGGATCCGCAGGTCTACGGCGGCAAGCTGCGCTTGCAGGGCATCAGCGGGGTGGCCGGGCCCAGCTTCGTGTTTCGAAACACACATATGAGCAATGTTGCTCATTCTGTTTGGATTCTCACACGACTCAGCCTACGGTTGAGACACCCCACCCAGGTGATGCCATGAACAGTTGGATCCCCGTTCCCTCCAGCGATGGCCTGATCTCCGATCAGCCATCAGCCTATGGCGAAGCAGCCAGCAACAACACCGACCCAATGGAAGTCTATTTCGAATGCATCACCACTTGCTCCCTCGACGATGGTGAATGCATCACAAGCTGCACGGAGGTTTTCCGCCAGAACCATTAGGGCCGAACGCCAGGGGAAGGCGGCAGGAGGCGGGGACACCTAGCCTCGGCAAGCCTTCTTCCTGGGTCGTGACGACTGCAACCCTGATTTCGATCGCACCATTCCCCCCCACCCTGCTGGCCATCAACTGGCCCCCTTCAGCCTATCTCTGGTTCAAGACCCTGCATGTGGTCGGAGTGGTTGTGTGGTTCGCAGGTCTTTTTTA
>JBBASD010000103.1:0-7267 GCA_040399485.1 Cyanobium sp.
CCGATTCCCTCCCCCTGCTGCTGCGCGCCGCCCGAGGGGAGCAGGTGGAGCGGCCACCGGTCTGGATGATGCGCCAGGCGGGTCGATATATGAAGGTGTATCGCGATTTGCGCGACCGCCATCCGGGGTTCCGCGAACGCTCGGAGAACCCGGATCTCTCCTATGAGATCTCGATGCAGCCGTTCCGCGCCTTCGCCCCCGATGGCGTCATCCTCTTCTCCGACATCCTGACGCCCCTGCCGGGCATGGGTATCGACTTCGACATCATCGAAAGCAAGGGCCCGATCATCGAGCCCGCCATCCGCAGCCAGGCCCAGGTGGATGCCCTGCGGCCCCTCAATCCCGCCGAGGCCCTGCCCTTTGTGGGCGAAGTGTTGGGCCGCCTGCGGGCCGATGTGGGCAACGCCGCCGCGGTGCTTGGTTTTGTTGGTGCCCCCTGGACCCTGGCGGCCTACGCCGTCGAGGGCAAGAGCTCCAAGACCTATTCAGTAATCAAGGCCATGGCGTTCCAGGAGCCGGCGCTGCTGCACCAACTGCTGGCCCATTTGGCCGATTCGATCGCCACCTACGTGCGCTTTCAAATCGACTCCGGCGCCCAGGTGGTGCAACTGTTTGATTCCTGGGCCGGCCAGCTCAGTCCCATCGATTACGACGAGTTTGCGGCCCCATACCAAAAACGCATCATCGACCAGGTGAAGGCCACCCACCCCGATACGCCGCTGATTCTGTATATCTCTGGCAGCGCCGGTGTGCTCGAGCGGATGGCCAAAACCGGGGTTGATTTCATCTCCCTCGACTGGACAGTTGACATGGCAGATGGCTGTGCCCGGTTGCCCCAGCACCTGGGGGTGCAGGGGAATGTGGATCCGGGCCTGCTGTTCGGAACGCCGGCGGCGATCCGCGAGCGCATCCTCGATACGGTGCGCAAGGCCCGGGGCCGGCGCCACATCCTCAACCTCGGCCACGGCATCTTGCCCGGCACGCCCGAGGACAACGCCCGCGTCTTTTTTGAGACCGGCAAGGCCGTCACCAGCCTGTTGGGAGCAGCCGTTTGAGCGCCACCCCCAGGGCCGGTGGCCCCAGGGCCGATGGCCCCAGCGGGCCCCATTCCTCTCCGGCGCGCATCTTGATAACCGGCGCCAGTGGTTGCGTCGGCCAATACCTGGCCGAAACCTTGCTGCGCAACAGCAATGCCGAGTTGCTATTGCTGCTGCGGGATCCCGCCAAGCTGACGGCGGTGCCCGCCGACCACCCCCGCATCCAGCTGCTGGTGGGCGACTTGAGGGATCTTGAACCCCATGCCACCGCCATCGCCAGCGCCACCCGGGTGATCCACACCGCCACCGCCTGGGGCGATCCGCAGCGGGCCTACCAGGTGAATGTGGTGGCGGTCAAACGGCTGTTGCAGTTGCTGGATCCCCAGCGGATCGAGCAGATCATCTACTTTTCCACCGCTTCGATTCTGGATCGCAATCTGCAGTTGCTGCCCGAGGCGATGGCCTACGGCACCGAATACATCCAGACCAAGGCCCAGTGCCTCCAGGATCTGGAGGCCCATCCCCTGGCCGAGCTCATCGTGGCGGTGTTTCCCACCCTCGTCTTCGGCGGCCGGGTGCTGCCTGGGGATCCCCACCCCACCAGCTACCTCACCGCCGGGGTCAAAGAGGCGATTCCCTGGCTATGGCTGGCCAAGTGGCTGCGCACCGACGCCAACTTCCACTTCATCCACGCCGCCGACATCGCCACGGTCTGCGCCCATCTAGCCACCCAACCCCACCGCCCCAACCCTGAACCGGGCCAAGGCGCAGTGCGGCGACTGGTGCTGGGCCAGGCACCGATCAGCATCAACCGCACCGTGGCCGCCCTGGTGCGCTGGAGACATGGCTGGCTGCCGCCGGTGGGCCTGGATCTGCGCGGCTGGTTGATTGAGGGCTTGATCAAGCTGTTGCGGATTGAGGTCAACGCCTGGGACCGTTTCTCGATCCGCCAACGGCATTTCGTGCATCAGCCCGTCAGCCCGCCCGAGCGCTTTGGGCTCAGCAGCTACGCTCCCAGCCTGGAAGCGGTGTTGGAGCGGGCCGGGGTGCCCCATCGGGGCCAGTTGCCCAGTTGAAGCAAGACTTTGGCCCCCTGTTTCATTTGTTGCAAATCTGCCGAACCCGCCCCCGAGGCCCGCTGCCCACTGGCTAATTTGAATGGGTTGCATGTGCCTTTGGGCACCCTCTCATGCGTCGTTTCTTCTCTCTTCTTGCTCTTTGCCTGGCCCTTGTGCTGGGTGCCGCGCCAAGCTTCGCCGCCGATTTGACCAGCGGTGCCGCCGTTTTCAATGGCAACTGCGCCGCTTGCCACATGGGTGGTGGCAACGTGGTCAACGCCGAGCGCACCCTCAAGGCCGATGCACTCAAGGCCTATCTGACCAACTTTGCCGATGGCCCTGAAGCCGCAGTGGCTTACCAGGTCACCAATGGCAAGGGCGCCATGCCCGCCTTCGGTGGCAAGCTCAGCGAAGCCCAGATTGCCGATGTGGCCGCTTACGTGATCGACCAATCCACCAAGTGGTGAGTCGGGTCACGGCGGGGGCCAGTTCCTGTCCCGATCCCTCTGCCCACCCCTTTTGCCAAGGCTGGCCCCGGTTCGTCGGGGCCTTTTTTTATGGGTTGGTGCCCCGATCCAGTTGCCTGCGGGCGGCCAGCACCGCCAGATAGAGGGCCTCGGGCACCTCGCGGATGTCGTACTCCGAGGGCAGCACGCCGTGCACATGGCGGTGAACCACCAGCCAGCAGTTGCGCTCAGGATCAGCTCCGGTGGCGTCAAAGTCGCAGGAGGCCAGCGCCAATTGCTGCACCAAGAAGGGGTCGGGCATGGTGAAGGCCAACAGCTAATCAAAATAGGAGGAAGAATGGCTTGGCAAATATTTCCCAAAATCTTGACAGATGAATTAAGGGGGTATTGCTTCCTAGAAAGTAAAACCACACTATAATCGCAGCAAACGACTACACGACCAAATCTCGTGCCGAGAAAGCAATTCCCAGGTTTTACGCTCAAAGGCGCGGCCTCCCGTCTGAAAATCTGGATCATGATGGCGGTAGTGCTGATTGCCATTGGCTTTTTCCAGGCCACTTCGGCACAAGATGCGGTTGCGTTCAATAATCAGTACACCCGCAATGCCAACACCAAAGGCATGGATTTTGAGCATCGTATGCCCTTTTTTCAGGGCGATCTGCAGCGAACTATTGATACCGGTATGCACATCGAAAATGTTTACCAACTCAACCTTAAAGACAAGACATTTTGGGCTGAAGGTTGGTATTGGATAAAATGGCGTCCGGAAATTCAGAAAATAATTGAATCCGATAAGATTTCCCTAAATCAAATTCTAGAATTCACCAATCAGATCGAGGCTACCAACATGGTTATTGAGCCCGACAGCACCGATCCGGTGAAGCTTGAGGATGGTCGTCTCTATCAGCTGTTCCGCTTTTCCGGCCATTTCTTTGTCAATGACCTCAACCTGGCAGGATTCCCCTTCTACGACATGAAGCTGCCGATCACGATGGAGACCAGGCCTGATGCCCTCGCCTGTTACCAAAATAGCAAGTCTTGTGTGTCCCTGCTGCCGGAGAAAAATGTATCCACTACGCTCATCGGACAATTTGCCGACATCAACGGTTATAATATGGTAGGAAGCTTAGTAAAGCCATTTTTACATCAGTACAACACCACTTTTGGCATCGGCGATGCCTCTGCGTTTGCTTCGGTCGACTACGGCATAGTCTACAAAACCAACTTCCTCTCCGCCTTCTGGCAATACCTGTTGCCCTTGCTTGTCGTTGTAGGTGTTGTGATCGCTTCGCCTAGCCTGCCCGGCTCAATTGGCGATGTGCGACTGGCCATCCCGACCACTGCTCTGCTCACCCTGATTTTCCTGCAGCAGAGCTACCGGGCTGACATGCCCCCTCTTTCCTATCCCACATTTCTCGACTATCTTTATATTTATGCCTATATTGTTTCAATAGCTTTCTTCCTGCTTTTCTGTTGGGGTACAAACTACTATCATAAATTCCAAGAAAGTGGCGAACTGGCAGCTGAGCAGCATATCAACAAAGTCGATTGGAAATTCCAACTGGCCGCCCTGATCACCCTGGCCCTGCTGGTGCCCCTCGCCTTTGTACTGCTCTAGGGGGTTTGCAGAAGACTCACCGCACAAACCGGTATTGCTCCCTTCCCAGCCCAGCAAGCCAACCTTGGCTGCAGTTGGGTTAGGGCCGCGCATGATTTTGGGCCCGTGGCGCCCAGGGGGGTTCGGTCCACCCAACCGTCCGGTTCGGTGCACCCATCCTGAGGTGGGAGGACCGTACCCATGGGTTCGGTGCCAACCCTCGGCGTTTGCGGCCTCAGTTCATACGGTGACTTCAGCAAACCCGGCACGTCCGCACACCAGGAGGTATTGACGATGCATCCCACCGCCGAATTGTTCACAGAAAATGCCTGGGGCGCCGTGGTGGGTGCCCAGCAGTTGGCCCAGCAGAAGCGCCAGCAGCAGATGGAAAGCGAGCATCTGTTCGCTTCGCTCCTGACCCAGCAGGGTTTGGCCAGCCGCATTCTCGTAAAGGCAGGCGTGGATGTGGGCAGCCTCAGCCAGAGGATCGATGCCACCATCGCTGCCCAACCCAGTCTTTCGGCCCCACCCGACAACATCTATCTGGGCAAGGGCCTCAATGCGGTGCTCGATCGCGCCGACGCCCTCAAGAAAGACTTCGACGACGCCTACATCGCCGTCGAGCACCTGCTCTTGGCCCTGGCCGATGACGAGCGC
This sequence comes from Cyanobium sp., assembly GCA_040399485.1. GTDB lineage: Bacteria > Cyanobacteriota > Cyanobacteriia > PCC-6307 > Cyanobiaceae > Cyanobium. The sequence goes on from JBBASD010000103.1 coordinate 4,817, forward strand.
CATGGCAAACAATTGCTCTCCCAGGTGGGCTGCGACAGCCGCCGGCTGCGGGAGGCCGTCCTGGCGGTGCGGGGCAGCCAGAAAGTCACAGACCAAAACCCGGAAGGCACCTACGAATCCCTACTCAAATACGGCCGCGATCTCACCGAAGCGGCCAAGGCCGGCAAGCTCGATCCGGTCATCGGCCGCGATGAAGAAATCCGCCGCACGATCCAGATCCTCAGCCGCCGCACCAAGAACAACCCTGTCCTCATCGGCGAACCCGGGGTGGGCAAGACCGCCATCGTCGAGGGCCTGGCCCAGCGCATCATCAACGGCGATGTGCCCCAGGCCCTACAGAATCGCCAACTGATTGCCCTCGACATGGGGGCCCTGATCGCCGGCGCCAAGTACCGGGGTGAATTTGAGGAGCGGCTCAAGGCGGTGCTCAAGGAGGTGACCGCCAGCGAGGGGCAGATCGTGCTGTTCATCGATGAAATCCACACCGTGGTAGGGGCCGGTGCCGCCGGCGGCTCGATGGATGCCAGCAACCTGCTCAAGCCGATGCTGGCCCGGGGCGAACTGCGCTGCATCGGCGCCACCACCCTCGATGAGCACCGCCAGCACATCGAGAAGGATCCGGCCCTGGAGCGCCGCTTCCAGCAGGTGTTCGTGGATCAGCCCACCGTGGAGGACACAATTTCGATCCTGCGCGGCCTCAAGGAGCGCTATGAGGTGCACCATGGCGTGCGCATTGCCGATAACGCCCTGGTGGCGGCGGCGGTACTCAGCAGCCGTTACATCGCCGATCGCTTCTTGCCCGATAAGGCCATCGACCTGATGGATGAATCGGCGGCGCGCCTCAAAATGGAAATCACCTCCAAGCCGGAGGAGATCGATGAACTGGACCGCCGCATCCTGCAACTGGAGATGGAGAAACTCTCCCTCGGCCGTGAATCCGATGTGGCCAGCCGCGATCGTCTGGAGCGGCTCGAAAAGGAACTGGCCGAGTTGTCCGAACAACAGAGCGGTCTCAATGCCCAATGGCAGCAGGAAAAGGGCAGCATTGATGAGCTCTCTGCCATCAAGGAGGAGATCGAACAGGTGCAACTCCAGATCGAGCAGGCCAAGCGCAGTTACGACCTCAACCGCGCCGCCGAACTCGAATACGGCACCCTCGGCGAGCTGAATAAAAAACTGGCCGCCAAGGAAGCCGAACTCACCGGGGCCCACAGTGGCAAGAACCTTCTACGGGAAGAGGTCACCGAGGATGACATCGCCGAAGTCATCGCCAAATGGACGGGCATTCCGGTGAGCAAGTTGGTGCAGTCGGAGATGGAGAAACTGCTCCATCTCGAAGACGAACTGCATACGCGGGTGATTGGTCAGCAGCAGGCGGTCACAGCGGTGGCCGATGCCATCCAGCGCTCCCGGGCGGGACTTTCCGATCCCAATCGGCCGATTGCCTCCTTCATGTTCCTGGGCCCCACCGGTGTGGGCAAGACCGAGCTTTCCAAAGCCTTGGCCGCCCAGCTCTTCGACAGCGAGGAGGCGATGGTGCGCATCGACATGAGCGAATACATGGAGAAGCACGCCGTCAGCCGCCTGATCGGAGCGCCTCCGGGCTATGTGGGCTACGAGGAAGGCGGCCAACTCACCGAGGCGGTGCGGCGCCGTCCTTACGCGGTGATCCTCTTTGATGAGGTCGAGAAGGCCCACCCGGATGTCTTCAATGTCATGCTGCAGATCCTTGATGACGGTCGCGTCACCGATGGCCAAGGTCGCACGGTGGATTTCACCAACACGATCTTGATTCTCACCAGCAACATTGGCAGCGCTTCGATTCTCGATCTCGCCGGTGATCCAGCCCGTCACGGCGAAATGGAGCGGCGGGTCAATGAAGCCCTGCGGGCCCATTTCCGCCCCGAATTCCTCAACCGGCTCGATGAATCGATCATCTTCCACAGCCTCAAACAGGAGGAACTGCGCCAGATCGTCGATCTCCAGGTAAAGCGCCTGGCCCAGCGCCTGGAGGACAAAAAACTGGGCCTCGATCTGAATGCCGCAGCCCTCGACTGGCTGGCGGCCGTGGGCTACGACCCCGTTTACGGGGCCCGTCCCCTCAAGCGCGCCATCCAGAAGGAGCTGGAAACCCCGATCGCCAAGGCGATCCTCGCCGGCACCTTCCCGATGGGCAGCACCATCGCGGTCGAGGTCGAAGCCGAGCGCTTGCGCTTCCGTCAGGCCGAGGCAGCCACCAGCCCTACGGCTCCAGAGGCGGTGCTGGTCTGAGCAGGCAGGCCATGGCCAGTCCAAAGGGCCCCCGAGCGGGGCCCTTTTTTGGGTCTTGGCCTCAGGCCAGGGGGCCCAGGGGCTTGAAGTCCTGCCCCGGGGCCAGCACGGGTCGGCGGGGGGCAAGGTTACCGAAATGCTCGCGGGCATTGGCGAGGATCTGGGCTTCGCTGGGATGGG
>JBBASD010000103.1:7367-8663 GCA_040399485.1 Cyanobium sp.
AGGTTACCGAAATGCTCGCGGGCATTGGCGAGGATCTGGGCTTCGCTGGGATGGGCCATCGACAAACTGTCGATGCCAACGATTCGATCAAGCAGATCGGGGCGGTGCTGCTGCAGGTAATCCAGCAGCACCAGGCGCATGTCGCTTTCACCGCTGCCGTGGCCCAGCAGCAGCACCCCATCGGCAGCGGCCATCGCCGCCACGATCTGGGCTAGATATTCACTGTCAATCGGCGCCCGTTGGCCGGCTTCGTCCCGATCGTGGCGATGGGTGAGGGATTCGCGGCCAGCCCAGCCACCATGGGGCTTGAGCACCGCATGCTCAACCCCATCTCCCTCCAGCTGCAAAACGTCGGTGTGGTGGTGGTCGAGATGCAGAACCAACCGGTGACTCTGGTCGCCCCGGGGGGAAGCTTCCTCGGCCTCGGGGTGCTCGCCGGTGACCCCAGCCTCCTGGAGCAGATGGCGGACGCGCAGCATCGCTTCACTATCTAGATCGGGGGATTGGATGCCGCAGCCGAGTCGGATCCAGGTTTCTTGGCCACCGGGCATGACGATTTTCAGACGCCGATCGTCCAGTTCGCTGACCTCAGCGCCCAGGGCCCTTAACAGTGCCTCCACCTTGGACACCCGAACCCCATGTTGCAGAGGGTGGGCGTAGAGGGCCGCCAAAGTGCGCAGATGGTGGCGTTGCATGGAAGCGTTAGGGCAGCTGGCTTGACCCTATCCAGCTGTGGAGATGAGATCGTCTGTACTTAACGATCAAATGTGACTCTTTTTACTTGCCTTGCGTCCATTTGCATTTCCTCATTCCACTTTCAAAACATCCACCGGTCCCTCGCCGAGCCGGTTGAGTTCATCGGCAGCTCGCAGGGCTGCCTCGTGGGTATGGAACAGATAGGCCCCATCGGAGTCATCCACCTCCACCACTCCTTGGTGGACTTGCTCAATGGCCAAATAGCGCCCGCTGGCGAGACGCTTGAGGGCATAGCGCTCAGGTTGGGTGCAATCCATCGGGTGAGCAGGATCAATTTCCGGGGACCAGAAGTGCTGCATGGGAAAGCCTTGTTGCTTGAATTCTTACAGCAAACAACAGACCTTAGGGCCAAGCAGCCTCGCCCCGCTTGCTTGATCAACCCAGACTTCAAGTACTTTGGTTGTGGGGGCAGACTGACTGAGAGAATCTGTGCTGCCTACGCCCTTGTGTGCGGATGTACACCGATTGGTCCTCCGTCATCCTGTTGCTGCTCACTGCGGTCCCCCTCGCCGTGGTGGTCGGCGTGACCGGTTTCTTCAT
>JBBASD010000104.1:0-8581 GCA_040399485.1 Cyanobium sp.
AATTTCAAAACTGCTAACCAAATAGGCTGTTGTGCCTTTACGTTCAACCAGGCAACGGCAACCTGGTTCGACTTCGCCGGTAAAACCCTCTGATTTTTCCTTGACTACATAGGAGCAGCCTGGTAACGGCATTAAATCGCTGGATTCGATCAAGGCGCGCCGCCCGGCATCGTGGACGGATCCCCAGAATCTCTGGGGGTTCTTGATCGACTGGTTGTCGATGATAATTTGGCCATCACTTAGTCGCGGTCTAAGCACCCGAATTCGATAGGGGACCATCGGATCCATGGCATAGGATTGCTCCAGGAGTAAGGAACCGGCTTCCAGTTGAGGCAGTGGACGAAAGTGCACCAGAATGTGGGCGAAAAGGGGTGGATTTTCAAAAGCCTGGGTCTGGTTGCTGAAGCCGCCACTGAGCAGGCGGATCAGACGCAAAATGGAGCTGCTCATGGCATGATTTTGGATTAAAAGCCCAGTAAGCGGATTCTAAATTCACCGACCTTGTGGGCCATGCTGCTATCCGTCTGGACAAATGGATGATCGGCCAGCTCATTCAAGATCAGAAGTAGTTTTTCATGGTTCGCAAGACCATGGTTGACTTCGTTCTCAGAATGACTCTTCCAGGCCTCATCAAACGCAGCTGCGAAGCTATCGGCGTTGTTGAATAGGGGGGGCTGGTTGGGCTCCGGCATCTTTACTCTCCAAACAATGGAGGTTTAGGGGGCTCAAGGCCAGGTTGCTGTCGATCGCTCATGCCAGGACCCAGATTTGAACTGGGGACACGGCGATTTTCAGTCGCCTGCTCTACCAACTGAGCTATCCCGGCCTGTCGCTGACGCGACTCACTAATCTTAGATCACAGCAAGACCGCCTCCCCTCAGCTTCGTTCCCGCCTCGCAGGGGTGCGGGCCAAGCAGATCAGTCCAAGCACATGCCAGCCGCCTGCCTCAAGGGCCGCGCCAGCGCTTAGGGCAGTCGATCCTGTGGTCAGCACGTCATCCACCAGGAGCAACGTACGGGGGCTGCGACGGCGGAATCGGGCCTTGCAGGAAAATGCTCCTTCCTGGTTGGCAAGCCGCAGGCGGCGACCTAGGTGGTGTTGCCCCAACACCGGTCGGGTCCGCTCCAGCAGATCGCGCCGCTCCAGACTTAGCTGGTGGCAGAGCTCTTGGCAAACCAGAGGCGGTAAGGGGTTGCCAGGCCGTTTCCAGCTGGGAATCGGCACGAGCAGAGGGCCTTCCCCCTGGCAGTGCAGGGAAGGGGTCATGGTGGCCACTAGGGCAGCCACGCTTTGGCGGCAGGGTTGGCGCTTCAGATCTAAAACCAGGCTCCGCAGACCGGCTCGATAGGGGCCAGTTCCCCACCACGGCAGGGGATCGAGGCCTTGAAAGCCATCGGCGGGTAGTTCCAGATGCTTGCGGCAACATGGGCAGATTCCCACAGGAGCCCCTGGGCTGCTGTGGGGCCGCCGGCAGAGTGGGCAGGGTTTGACGAACAGCTTGTCCCAGTGATCGAGGGCCAGTTGACGCAGGCCCAGCAGCACGGGAGAGCCCATGAGTAGAGATCGTAGTGAATCCCTAAGGATTCCCAGGCATCGACCGCAGCATGGCGATCAGGGTGCGGTGGGCGTCCTCGCTGTCGCTGAGGGTGTGGTCAAACGGCACCTCGACGGAGTGGCCATCGACCTCCAAGCGCATGGCATCAGGACTCACTGCCAGCATCCTGGCGGTCTGGGCGGAGGGCAGGCCTGCGTAATGGTGGGCATAGGCCAGGACGGCTTCGCCATGGTCGTTGTTCATGTGGGTGCAGATTCTCTCGCTCACGGCGGGGGTGATGGGGTCAGCGGCCATGGCAAATGAAACGGGGCCGCCTGATTCTGGATTCAGCTGGCCCCATACCGCTCGATCAGCAGCAAGGTGAGGCGGATGGCGCTAAAGCCGACGTATCCGGCCAACACCACAAACAGCCCCATGGCCAGGATGGATCGCAGGTTCAGGTTCATGGTTGTTGCTTTGGTGCTGGGGGCGATGGGGCAAGGCCCTTTGCAATCCTGGACCGGGCCAGAAGGGCCATGCCAACGGCCGCACTGGCATCGGCGCGATGCAGCACCGGGCGCCCCAAGGCCCGTTGTCGCATCCGCCGCCATTGGGCATTGCGGGCACCGCCGCCAAGGCTGATTACCCGCTGGACCGGAGGGGCCCCAAGGGCTTCGAGGCGGTGCCAACCGATGAGTTCAATCTCAGTCAGTCCCTCCAGAAGGGCCTGAAGGTAAAGGGCGTCGCTGATGGGTCGGGGTTCGAGGCGCGGCGCCAATTCTGGGTCATCAACGGGAAAGCGCTCTCCCTTTGCTGCTAAGGGAAGCAGGGATAGTCCCGTTGGACGTTTTGGATCAATCTGACGGCTGAGCTCATCAAGGTCGTTTGCCGAGAAGAACTGCAGCAGGATTCCGGCGCCGGCGTTGGAGGCTCCTCCCACGAGCCAGCGGCCAGCGAGGCGGTGACAGCTGATGCCGGGCCCTCGCAGGGGCTCGGTCACAAATTGCTTCAAGACCAAGGTGGTGCCCAACACCGCGATGCCATCCCCTTCCTGGGGGTCTGCGGCAAGAACACCCGCGTTGGCGTCCGTGCTGCCTGCCACCACCCAACATTTCCTGTCCAGGCCTGTTTGCAGAGCCGCCACTTCAGACACCCTGCCGGGGCAGGAGCCGCTGGGGATGATCTGGGGCAGCGCAGCGGCCCAAGGCTGCGCTCCGATGCTGCCGCACCAGCGGTTTTCGATGAGATCCCATCCCAGGCGGAGATTGTTACCTTCCTCACCCCAGCGCCAGTCCCCCAGCAACCAGCCCATCAGCCAGTCCGCTTGATGACGCAATCGAAAAGCAGGGTCTTTGCATGGGAGCCTGGCCAATTGCATCAGTTGGAGGGCCCGGGCCAAGCTGCCGCTGGCCGATGTGGCGGGACCGACTGTGGCTAGGGCCAAGGCGGTGGCCGCTTGAGCAGGAAAAGACTGGTGGTAGGCGAGGGCTCGCCCTTTTGGCCACTCCAAAAGGGAGCCATCGTCATGGCAAAGCAGCAAAGTGCCTGAGGTTCCGGCCACGGCGATTGCAGCGACCTGGGAGCGCCAGGAGGGGGGCCAATGCTGGATCAAGGTTATAAATCCCTGCCGCCACGACTCGGGACTGCTAAATGAACCGGGGTAAGGGCTGCAAATTTCACTCACCAAAAGGCCATTGGCGTCGAGAAGGGCGAGGCGGAGGCCGCTGCTGCCCAGGTCAACGCCAATGGTCAGAGGCTTGATGGGGGGTGGCGAGCCCTCAGCCCTGGATGGCAGCGACACCAAGGCTGGCCGTGGCCTGCTTGAGCTTTTCGGCGATGCTGCTCACGTTTTCCCAGGGAAGGTCAAGATCGCTGCGACCGAAGTGGCCGTAGGCGGCAACATCCTGGTAGAAACGCCCGCCCCGTTGACTCGGAAGTTGGCGGAGTCCAAATGTGTTGATGATGGCCCCAGGCCGCAGGTCAAAGTGTTCTTGCACCAGGGCAGTGAGATCAGCGTTGCTGATGATGCCCGTGCCGAAACTTTCTACCAAGATGCTCACGGGTCTTGCCACACCAATTGCATAACTGAGTTGGACCTCCACTTTGCGGGCTAAACCAGCTGCCACAAGTGCTTTGGCGACGTAGCGGGCGGCGTAGGCGGCTGAGCGGTCCACTTTGGTGGGATCCTTGCCGGAAAAAGCGCCACCGCCATGGCGGGCATAGCCGCCATAGGTATCCACGATAATTTTGCGACCGGTCAGTCCGGCATCTCCCTGGGGACCTCCAACCACAAACTTACCGGTGGGATTCACCAGAAAACGGGTTGAATCTTGATTGGGCTTGAGCTTGAGATCAGCGGTGGCAGGTTCGACTACGTGGAGCCAGAGATCTGCTGCGATGCGATCTCTGAGGGCCTTTTCTTCACTGATTCCGTCGATTTCTGCAGTGTGCTGGGTAGAGATCAAGATCGTGTCGATCGCGACCGGTTGGTCATTTTCATAAACCACACTCACCTGGGTCTTGCCATCTGGCAAGAGGTAATTCAAACGGCCATCATGGCGGACTTGTGCCAGCTGACGGGCAAGGCGGTGGGCCAGGCTGATCGGCAGCGGCATGAGTTCTGGGGTCTCGTCGCAGGCGAAGCCAAACATGATTCCCTGGTCTCCGGCACCGACCTTGTCCAGGGGATCCCCCTCGTGATCGTCGGCTTCGTCGACCCCCTGGGCGATATCTGGAGACTGCTGGTCCAGGGCGATCAGGACGGCGCAGCTTTTGGCATCAAAACCGCCTGCCCGTGCTCCGGAATAACCAATTTTCTCGATGACACCTCGCACCAGGGTGTTGAAGTCGACTCTGGCTTTCGTGGTCACTTCCCCGGTGATGAGACAAAGTCCTGTATTGACAACGGTTTCGCAGGCAACCCGACTCTCTGGATCCTGGGCCAGCAGGGCATCGAGTACAGCATCGCTGACTTGATCACAGATCTTGTCCGGATGGCCCTCGGTAACCGATTCGGAGGTGAAGACGTAGTTGCTCATTCCGGGACGAAAGGTTCAATGCCGACACTATGCCCTCGTCAGCGACTTCTGAAGTAAGGATGGACACGCAGTCAGTCGGGCCTCAGGCTTCAGGGGCCAGGCTCAACTGATCCCAGTGCTGGAGGTGAGGGAAGCTGGGATCAAGGTCAAGGGGTCGGTGCCAGCCGGAGCAATAGCCCATGATGACGCCGACACCAGCTTTGCGGGCCATGTACAGGTCGCTGTTTGCATCGCCAATCAGGGCGCATTCAGAAGGGGAGACCCCAAGCCATTGGCAAAGGCCATGCACCGCTCCTGGATCCGGTTTACGGGGGCGGTGATCTGCGCTCCAGATGCCTTGAATAAAGAAATTGAGTTCGTGGTGATCAAGGAAAGACTGAATCCCTTGTTCATGGTCGTTACTGATAACGGCGCAAAGGACGTTTTGGGAACGCAGTTCCTGTAACAGTTCGATCAGCCCGTCAGTTGGTTCGGGTTTAGGGATTGATTCTGCTTCGTGGAGCTGATCCGTGATGGCAAAGACTTTTTCGGCGGTGGCAAGAGCCTCTGGCCAACCCAAACCCACTTGAGTCAGTGCAGTTGCCGTGCTGATCAGATTGTGATCTTTGGCGGCGACCGCCGTTAAACCTGCCGGGTGAAGTCCGTGGTTGGGGATAAGGCCGTAGGCACGGTGAAGTAGATCTTGGAGTTCTTCGGATCTCCCGAAAATTGCAGAGTCAGCTGTTTGCTCCAAACAATGGAGGATTCGAGACTCCGCCAAGGCCGTCAGCATTGGCTCGCTTTGGCTCATTGTGCCGTCCTTGTCGAACAGCAAAGCCCTGATTGGAACTTCCTCGCCAGGGCATGGAAGGCCTTGACCCCGAAGGTTCAGGTAGACCATTATTACTGCCAGCCCAGGTTAATGGGGTCCAGATCAATCCTCATCAATGGGATCGGAATCGACCGTTATCGTGTCTTCATCTTCAGCCTGTTCAAGCAACATTTGTTTATAACGAGCAGCCATTTCCTCAGCCTTTTCAAAGACCTTCTGGGGATCGGTGAGCATGTCACCTGGCTCAGGTTCAAGAGCTTTGGTGGAGAGGGAGATGCGACCCCGTTCGGCATCAAGATCAATAATCATGACCTTCATTTGGTCATTTACATTGAGAACAGTATGGGGTGTTTCGATGTGCTCATGGCTGATTTCGGAAATGTGCAGCAGTCCACTGACACCGCCTATATCAATGAAGGCACCGTAGGGTTTAATACCACGAACGGTGCCAAGTACAACTTCCCCAACTTCGAGTCGGTTCATCTTGCGTTCGACCAGGGCTCGGCGATGGCTGAGCACCAAACGGTTGCGCTCTTCATCAACTTCGAGGAATTTCAGAGGCAGGAAATCGGCAACCAATTCTTCTTTCGCCTTGCGCGTGCTGATGTGGCTGCCCGGAATGAAGCCCCTAAGCCCTTCGACGCGAACCAGAGCCCCACCACGGTTAGTAGCGAAAACTTCGCTATAGATCGTGGCGTCCTCCTTCTGAAGCTGACGGACCCGCTCCCAAGCACGTTGGTATTCAATACGGCGTACAGAAAGCGTGAGTTGCCCATCTTCATTCTCTTCGCTTAGGATGAAGAATTCCCGTACTTCCCCAGGTTCAAGGACATCGGAGAGATGTTCAACCCTGTTGATCGAAACCTCTTGGAGAGGCATGAATGCGGCTGTTTTGGCACCAATATCAATCATTGCACCTTTCGATTCAAGGGCAAAAACTGTGCCGTTAACGACGTCTCCAGGTTTGAAATTATAATCGTATTTACTAAGCAGCGAAGCAAATTCATCTAGGGTGAAGCCCACGGCTTCCATGTCCTGCTTGGATTTGCGACTACTGGAATGGTCGGCCGTGGGGACGGCCTCCGGAACCTCAAATTCAATACCCTCCTCGCTGGTGTCGTGAAGGGAGTCGATTTCTGCCAGAGGGCCTTGGGATGCGGCGTTGGCTTTGACTTGGTTCGGTTCGGAGGTCGTTGTCGCAGTCATCGTTCAATGGCGGTCTGCCTGGGGCAGTACGAAAGAAGTTGGCTTGCCGCCAGCAAACCAACAGTCCCCTATCCTAACAAGTTGGCTTGACGGCCATCTGGATCAGGGCACAGCCGCAAGCGTTGCCCTGGTCTTGCCGTGATTGGGTGTGGGCTCACCCAAGACCTCAAGGGCTGAGACAAAATCGCTCACACTCTTGAATTGACGATAAACCGAAGCAAACCGCACATAGGCGACATCACTCATCTCCCGCAACTGCTGTAAAACCATTTCTCCTATTTCGTTACTGGTCACCTCACGGCCAGATCGCTGCTGCAGGGAAATTTCAATTTCATCGACGACCACTTCTAGGCTTGCTGGTGCCAGACCTGTTTTCTCGCAAGCACGAAGCAAGCCGTGCAACAGTTTTGATCGGTTGAAGGTTTCGCGATGGCCGTTCCGTTTGAGCACAGTGATCGGAACGGTTTCAACCCTTTCGTAAGTAGTGAAGCGGAAGTCACAGTTCAGGCATTCGCGCCTCCGCCGCACGCTGCGCCCAGAATCCGCAGCTCGAGATTCTAGTACGCGACTATCAGTGTGTTGGCAGGAAGGGCATTGCATGCCCGTGAACTCCAATTGTTCATCAATCTTAGACAGGCTTGTACAGATTGAACAGCCCCCGCGCCTCCATTTCCAACAAAAAAAGCCCCTTTTGGGGCTTTTGGTTGGGACGCATGTCCTGATTGATCATTTGCCGATCTTCGGAGGATCGCGAAAGGCGATCGCAAAGAACAACGTTGAAATGGCCAGAGCCAGGATCAGGATGTAGGCAAAGCTTTCCATGGAGTGTCCTCGAGTGTCCTGCGGTCAGCTGAGTGTGGATCCTGCCGGAGGAACATAGCCCTCAGGCAAGCGACGGGTTGAACGGTCTCCGAGCTTTTCGAAGAGTCCGAATTCCACTTGTTCGCCTAGGTCCGGGTCGATCCCGGCGAAAACATCGCGGTAAAGGGTGCGGGCCCCATGCCAGATATGCCCAAAGAAGAAGAGCAGGGCAAAGGTGGCATGACCGAAAGTAAACCAGCCCCTTGGTGAACTACGGAAAGTTCCGTCGGAGTGGTATTTCTCACGATCGAATTCAAAAGCTTCGCCTAATTGGGCTTTACGGGCAAGTCTCTTTACATCGGCTGGATCTCTGAAGGTTTGACCGTTGAGTGCCCCGCCATAGACGGTTGCCGTGACGCCCTGCTGCTCAAAAGAGTACTTGGCTTCAGCGCGACGGAAAGGAATGTCTGCTCGAACTACGCCCTCTTTGTCCTGGAGAACAATGGGGAAGTTTTCAAAGAAGTTGGGCAGTCGTCGTACTTCAATTTCTCGACCATCCTTGTCTTGGAAAGAAATGTGGCCGATCCATCCGGTGGGGAGTCCGTCACCATTAACCATTGGACCCACCCGGAAGAGACCTCCCTTGGCAGGACTGTTGCCGACGTAATCGTAAAAAGCTAGTTTTTCAGGAATGGAAGCCCAGGCCTCCTCATTAGTAGCACCCTTATCAAGAGCCGTTTGGACTCGTCGATTGATTTCGGTTTTGAAGTAACTCTGATCCCACTGATAGCGAGTAGGACCGAAGAGTTCAATAGGTGTGGCTGCCGCGCCATACCACATTGTGCCAGCAACAATGAATGCAGCAAAGAAAACAGCTGCAATCGCACTCGCTAAAACTGTTTCAATGTTTCCCATCCTCAGGGCTTTGTAGAGCCTTTCTGGTGGTCGAGTTGTGATGTGAAAGATCCCAGCAATAATGCCCACGATGCCTGCAGCAATGTGGTGAGCAACGATTCCACCAGGATTGAAAGGATTGAAGCCTTCCGGTCCCCAAGATGGTTGGACCTTTTCCAGGTGACCAGTGATGCCGTAAGGATCTGATACCCACATGCCTGGTCCAAAAACACCAGTGAGATGGAAAGCTCCAAACCCGAAGCAGCCAAGACCTGCAAGTAAAAGGTGAATCCCGA
>JBBASD010000105.1:0-8549 GCA_040399485.1 Cyanobium sp.
AAACCAGGGCGGAGCTGATCTGCTCGGCGGCGCGGCGCTGGCGCTGGCCCTTGAGAGCATGCCATTGGCGATCGTTGATGCTGAGGCTGCGTTGCAGCTCTGCGGCCAGCGGCAGGGCCTGTTCAGGCCAGCGCTGGGGGGTCGTCCTCATGGGCAAGTCAGGAGAGAGGTCAGCCAACACTGGACGGAAGCAATGGTTCATGACCATCCTGGCCCCAATACCACCTCTCCATGATGGGATCCCCCTCCAGCAGGTTTGAGCGCCGCCAAAGAGTGCGGCGAGAGGCGGGCCTTTGGGCACGGCGCTCTCGGCCGCGCCGACACCAACGCCTGCTGCGGCCAGAGCCCGCCCTCGGAGCCACTCCTGGGGTTCTGCACCATCTGGCGGCCCTGCTGACCGTGGCCAACCGACCCCGGAGTTCTGCCGATGCCGACAACCTGGGTCGTCAGCAAAGGCGCCAGCGCCAGCACCTGGCTCTGGCCCAGCGACTGCTGGATCCTCTGCCTGTTTCCCTGCGAGCTGGCAGCCATGCCGCCGAGCTTTTTTGGCGGGCGATCCGCTTTGGTGGGGCTGGAGTGCTGCTGGCCTGGTGGTTGATGCGTTAGAGGGGCTTACGGGCCCCCCAGACCCGGCTCATGAAATGGGTTTCCGCCGTGATGTCCACGAAGCCGCTTTGACGCAGTCGGGCCCCAATATCGTCTGAGATGTAGTCGCGGTAGTAGGGCTCGTGGAAGACTCGCCTGAAGTTTTCCATGGCCACCGTGTACTGCGGCGAATCGGCCAATTGAACCGAGTCGGCCAGAACGAAAACGCCCCCTGGCTCCAACACTCTGAAGGCTTCTCGCAGCACGTTTGCCCGGGCTGCAGCGGGGAGTTCGTGCATCAGAAACACACAGGTGGCTGCCTGCATGCTGGCTTCGGCAAAGGGTATGTCTTCGCCATTTCCCTGAACCAGCTGGGGAAGCTCGCCGGGGAGTTGACTCAGCCAAGTGTTGGCTTGGCGCAGGTAGGCGGCTGAGAGATCCAGTCCCACAAGGTGGCACTGGGGCAGGGCCCCCCGGATCTGGCGGAGGGTCCTGCCCGTGCCGGCGGCGATGTCGAGCACCCGCAAAGAACTTGCTGGCCGCGTCGAAAAGGCCGCCAGTCCATTGACTAAGGGCTTGAGCAACCGACGGCGCATGGGATCAGCCGCGCCATTGAAAAGGATTTCCACCTGCAGGTCGTAGAGCGCGGCGGAATGGTCGCTGAGGTAACCGTCGGTTTGATGGTGGAAGTTTTGGAGGTAGTAGTCCGGAAAGGCTTCCGGTTCCACATCCGGAGGTAGATCTCGTACCTGGCGCCTGGCACGGCGGTTCCAGGTCAATGGCGTGTCAAGCCAGACGAGGGGATACCGGGTGGCCCAATCGAGCCAAGGGGCGTCAAACAGCAGGGAGGCGGGATAGAGGCCCGCTTCAGCCTCCTGCCAGTCCTGCTCCAGGAGGCGTTCCATGGCCGCCCTCAGCTCTTTGAGCATCTCGGGGGGCACCGGCATGGTGAGCGGGGCGGCGGATGGGGCCACCCATTGCAAAAGCCTGGTGCTCACCTCCTTGTGGGCCAGACCCATCAGACTCTTGCCCCCCTGCAAACCCAGATAGGCAAATTTGGTGAGGGGGTCGGCCATGCTGGAGCTTTGGTGGGCCTTCATTTGAGCAGGTGGGGACGGGGCAGCGTGGATCCTTTGCCTCGCCAGTTTTGATCAAGCGTCGTAGTACATCACGAATTCGTGGGGGTGGGGACGCTGGCGAAGCTGTTGGACCTCTTCGTATTTGAGGGCGATCCAATTGCTGATGAAGTCTTCGGTGAACACGCCGCCGGCGAGCAGGTAATCCTTGTCAGCATCCAGTGCTTCCAAAGCTCCGTTGAGGGAAGCGGGCACTGTGTTGATGCGCGACAGCTCATCCGCGGAGAGTTCGAAAAGGTCGACGTCGGTGCCATCGCCTGGATCGATCTGGTTGTTGATGCCATCAATGCCGGCCATCAGCATGGCGGCAAAGCCGATGTAGGGGTTGGAGAGGGCATCACCGGAGCGGAATTCCAGGCGCTTGGCCTTGGGGTTGGGACCTGTCAGGGGGATGCGAACGGCTGCGGAGCGGTTGCCCTGGGAATAGACAAGATTCACCGGTGCCTCGAACCCGGGCACCAAACGCTTGTAGCTATTGGTTGTGGGGTTGGTGAAAGCCAGGAAACTGGGGGCATGCTTGAGCAAACCGCCGATGTACCAACGGGCTGTTTGGGAAAGGTTGGCGTAAGTTCCTTCTCCAAAGAAAAGGGGCTGACCGCCTTTCCAGAGGCTTTGATGTACATGCATACCAGAGCCGTTGTCACCAAAAATGGGTTTAGGCATGAATGTGGCAGATTTGCCATATTTTTTGGCGATATTGCGAACGACATATTTGTAGATCATTACGTTGTCTGCTGCGCTGATCAATTCGGCAAACTTGATGCCCAATTCGTGCTGGGCAGTGGCTACTTCGTGGTGCTGCTTTTCGATTGGAACCCCAAGGGAGCCCATGGTGAGGAGCATTTCGCTGCGGATATCCTGAAGTGTATCATTAGGGGCTACAGGAAAATAGCCTTCTTTGAGTTGAATTTTGTATGCTAAATTGGCCCCTTCTTCCATGCGATCGCTGTTCCAGGGGGCTTCAATCGAGTCAACTTGGTAGAAGCTGGTGCCGTTGCTGCTTTTGTAGCGGACGTCGTCAAAGATGAAAAATTCGGGCTCGGGTCCAAAATAGGCTGTATCTGCCAATCCCGTTGAAGCCAGATAGTCCAAGGCTTTTTGCGCCAACGACCGGGGACAACGGGCGTAGGGAAGGCCGCTTCGAGGCTCCTTGATGGAGCAAATCAAGCTGAGGGTTTTGTGGCTGTAGAAAGGATCGATCCAGGCCGTGGCGGGGTCCGGCACCATGTCCATGTCGGATTCGTTAATCGCCTTCCAGCCTCGGATTGAGGAACCGTCGAAGGCCACGCCTGTGGTGAAGGCTGCTTCATCAATGAGGTCTTCGCAAACGGTGAGATGTTGCCATTTGCCGTGTAGATCAACAAACTTGAGATCGATCAGTTCGATCCCTTCCTCTTTAATGCGGCGAAGAACGTCCTGGGCGGTCGGGGCCATCTGAAGGATCCGTGGGAGAGGGACCGCCCTGGCGGGACGGATTGGTCGGAACGTAAGCAGCGATACCCAGCGATTTTGTATCCGATGACACCAAAAAACCTTGCGCCCCTGTGTCAGATGTCCTTGATTTGGTTCCTCTCCGCCGCCGGGTCTGCGTAACCGTTTCTGTCAGATTCTCGAAAACCTGCCTCCAGCAAGGAATCTGGCTGATTGCGAGTGCTAGCTTCCGCCGAAGGTGAGTCACCCGGTTCCTCCCATGCGCGACGCCATCAGCGGTGTGATTGGCCGCTACGACCAGCTTGGTCGCTATCTCGATCGCGATGCGATCGCCCGGATCGAGGCGTTTTACAGCCAGTTGACCGTGAGATTGGCTGCCGTCGAATTGATCAACCGCGAAGCGTCGACCATCGTGCGCGAGGCCTCCCAACGGCTTTGGCTTGAAGATCCAGAATTGATTCTGCCTGGTGGAAACGCCTACACCACCAGGCGCCTGGCGGCCTGTCTGCGGGACATGGATTACTTTCTGCGTTACGCCAGCTACTCGCTGCTAGCAGATGATGTCACCATCCTTGATGAGCGGGTCCTCAACGGATTGGACGACACCTATAAGAGTCTTGGCGTTCCCACCGGCCCGACGGTTCGCGGCATCGCCCTGCTGGCCGATGTGGTCGCCGAAATGTTGCTGAACCAGGGCGGTGGCGATGCCCGGTTGATCGACAGCGTGGTTCGGGCTCCTTTTCTGCACCTCTGTCGCGGCCTGGCCTCCACCAATGTGCGGGCTCGCTGAGGAGGGACACCCTCGCTTACTCTCCCCTCACCCGTTTCCCTACCCCAGGTCTTGGCCCTTCCTGTTCTTCCAAACGTCTCCAGCCAGCACCGAATTGGGCTCGCCCCCATTTCCACACCGGAGAGACTGCTGCTCGGTCCCGGACCCTCCAACGCCCATCCCCAGGTCTTGCAAGCCCTTGCTCGCATGCCGATCGGTCACCTCGATCCGCTTTATCTGGAGCTGATGCTTGAGGTGCAGGAGTTATTGCGGTACGCCTGGCAAACCGACAACAGACTCACCCTGCCCATGAGCGGCACCGGCAGCGCCGCCATGGAAGCAGCCATAGCCAACATGATCGAACCGGGGGATCGGGTGGTGGTTGCGGTCAATGGTTATTTCGGTCTGCGCCTAGCCGACATGGCTGGCCGCTATAGAGCCGAGGTCATCACCATCGAACGTCCCTGGGGCGAGGCTTTCAGCCTTGATGAGATTCAGGCCGCTTTGGAGACCCATCACCCCACCCTGCTGGCAATCGTCCACGCCGAAACCTCCACTGGCATCTGCCAGCCCTTGGAGGGCATCGGCGACCTCTGTAGGGCCCACGACACCCTGCTGCTGGTTGATACGGTTACTTCTTTGGGGGCCGTTCCCCTATTCCTGGACGACTGGAAGATCGACCTGGCCTACAGCTGCAGCCAGAAAGGACTTAGCTGTCCCCCTGGCCTGGGTCCCTTCAGCATGGGTCCAAGGGCCGAGCAGAAGCTGGCCAGCCGCAAGGGCAAAGTGCCTAACTGGTACCTTGATGTTTCGTTGCTCAATAACTACTGGGGCAGCGATCGTGTGTATCACCACACTGCTCCGGTGAACATGAACTACGGCATGCGTGAAGCCCTGAGGCTGCTCTCCGAAGAGGGCCTGGAGCAAGCCTGGGCCCGTCACCGCAGCAATGCCGAACGGCTCTGGACTGGTCTTGAGCGCCTGGGGCTCCAGTTGTTGGTTCCCGAGCCCCTGCGCCTGCCCACCCTCACCACGGTAAGAATTCCCGAAGGTGTCGATGGCAAGGCCTTCAGTCGCCATCTCCTTGATCAATTCGGGATTGAAGTAGGTGGTGGTCTGGGCGTCTTGGCAGGCAAGGTCTGGCGGATCGGGCTGATGGGTTACAACAGCACCCCTGCCAACGTGGATCTCTTGCTCAACTTGCTGGAGAGCGAGCTTCCCGCGTTCCTTCCAACCGTGCCTGCTGCCGTCGCTGCCTGAACCAGTTCTCCAGCAACTGCCGCCCCTCCGCTGCCAGCACCCCGCCGCGGACCCGCATGCAGTGGTGGGCACTGGGATGGTTGGCGAGATCCAGGCAACCCCCAAGGGCGCCGCGTTTTGGGTCCATTGCCCCGTAGACCACCTCGCCCATCCTGGCCTGCACCAGGGCACCAGCGCACATGGGGCAGGGTTCAAGGGTCACCAGCAGGCTGCAGCCGTTGAAGCGCCAGTCGCCCCGGAGGGCAGCCGCCTGCCTGAGCGCCACCAGTTCGGCATGGCCCAGGGGATCCTGTTGGCGATGGCGCACGTTGCTGCCCCAGCCGATGGCCATCCCCTTTTCATCGAGAATCACGGCCGCCACCGGCACCTCCCCCTCCATTCCCACCCGATGGGCAAGGCGCAGCAGGCGCCCCATCCAGAGGTTGTGGTCACTGCCCCGATTCATGTCCTTAAGGCCCTCCTTGGTGATGTGGAGCCACTTTTTGCTCCGCTGGCGGACGCCAGGCACAATGGCAGGACGAAAGAATTCCGCCGTTGGCCACTGCGCCCCCTTCCCAGCGGCAGGCTGACCCGCTGATCGACCTTTCCCCTTTCGCCGATCCCCACGGGGTAGATCCGGCGCTGGAAGACTTTTTACATCGTGCTTCCAGCCTGCTTTGCGGTTGGTTGGGACGCAGCAGCAAAGGCACGCCCCTGCCTGGGCTCAGCGCCATGCCTGCGATTGAACCTGAAGGGGTGGGACTTTCCCCAGACCGGCTTCTTGCTGACCTGCAAATGGTGATGGAGGGGGCCTACAACCCCAGCCATCCAGGTGCCCTCGCCCACCTGGATCCCCCTCCCTTGGTGGCGGGCCTGGCGGCCGAATTGATCTGCGCGGGCCTGAACAACAATCTTTTGGCCGAAGAGCTCTCGCCCAGCCTCAGCCGTCTGGAGCGGAGCCTCTGTGGCTGGTTGGCCGGGCAGATCGGCATGCCGGCTTGTGCTGGTGGGGTGGCGGCCAGTGGCGGCACGCTCAGCAATCTGATGGCCCTAGTGGTGGCCCGCCAACGGGCCGGTCTGGCCAACAACAACGATGGGGTGGTGCTTTGCAGCGACGATGCCCATCTCTCGTTACTCAAGGCCCTGACAGTGATGGGCATGCCCCCGCAGGCGCTCATTCGCTTGCCGGTGGATCTGGACGGGTCGATGGAGCCGCTGGCTCTCGAGGAGACCTTGCAGGCCCTCGCCCACCAAGGCCGTCCTGTGATTGCAGTGGTGGCAACGGCCGGCACCACGGTGCGGGGCGCCGTGGATCCGCTGGACCCCATCGCCGACCTTTGCCAACGTTTTGGCCATTGGCTCCATGTCGATGGTGCTATCGGGGCGGTGTTTGCCCTTGCCGACCACCCCTTGTCGGCGCTGGAGGGTCTGGGCCGGGCCGATTCGATCACGGTGAACCCCCAGAAGCTGTTGGGTATTCCCAAAACATCTTCCTTACTGCTGCTCGCCGATCCTTCAGTATTGAAGGCCACCTTCGCTACCGGATTGCCCTACATGGAGCCCAGCTGGGGCCTTGGCCATGGGGGGGAAGAGGGTCTGCAGGGGACCCGTCCGGCTGAGATTTTGAAATTGTGGCTTGGGTTGCGTCACCTCGGCCAGGCCGGCATCGAGTCCTTGCTAGAGGGGGCGCTGGCGCGGCGGCGGCGGCTCCAGGAGTTGCTGAGCGTTGATGAGCGCCTGGTGCTGCGCAGCGGCTCTCTCCATTTGCTGGCTTTTGCCCCCGCAGGCCTCGATGCCGCAGCGAGCGATGCCTGGAGTCGGCGGCTGCGCGATCTACTTCTGGCGGAGGGGCTGTTGCTTTCACGCCCCATGTACCAGGGCCGTCACCACCTCAAAGCAGTCTTGGGGAATCCTCATACCCGTTCCAAGCACCTGGAGCTTCTCGCGGCGCTGGTGGCGGAGCAGCACCCTTGATTCGGGTGGGGCAGGTCTCCAATTACGGTTGGACCTTGCGCCCCATACTTCTTTGATGGCAACGCCGCCCAGCGATGTCCGTTCCCGTTGGGTTGCCCTGGTCACAGGCGCCCTATCTATCCTGATCGCCGTAGTTTATTTGCTGCTTGTTACCTGGCTTGATCGCCAGGGCCCCCTGCTGCCGCCTCCCCCCGAGGCCTTGGGCCTCGCTGCTGCGCCTGCGGCGGCAGCCGTCGTTCCTGACGGCGTTGCCAGGGTTCCACCACGCGGGTGAGGGCCACTTCCAGAAAGCGGTGCAGGGCTCCTTCGCGCTTGTTGAGCTCGTATTGCTTCTGGAGCACCTCCCGGACGCCGCCATCCCCCCAGTCCTGGTTCTGGCGGAAGTAGGTGATGAAGCTGCGACCAGCCACCCGCGTCAGCCAGGCGGCCGTCAACGCCTGTACCGCGCGACTGAGGAGCAGGGCCGGCAGGTTCAAGCTTAGGGCGCCACTGATCAGACCAATTCCCCCTTTGATCAGACCCAACCCCGCCAGGGTGCGACCCACGGAGAGGGCTAGATCCTGAGCCGCTTCCCGGCTGAGGCTCACCCCATACAGGCGGCCGATCTCGATCACCATCTGGGCATTCACCGCCGCCGTTCCCAGCAGGTCCACGCCCGGCAGGGGATTCACCAGCAACACACCCGCTCCGATCCACATGTAGCGCTCCACGATCGTCTCGGCATCCCGGCCCCGCTGGCGGTCTAGTAGCTGCTGGCTGGCTTCGCCTAACTGGCGACTTTGCAGCAGCAGGTTGTCGGCGATCAACTCTTCGCCATCGGCCCGCAGTACCGCTGCCATGCGCCTGAGCAGCCCCTGGACCTCCGCAGGGGGTTGCAGGGGGCGGCCCCCCGGCCTCGGCACGCTCTGGGGCGAGGCGCTGGCGGCAATCACATCCTCTGGGGCGATACGGCCGGCGCTCCGCTGCCGCAACAGGGCCAGCAGTCGTTCTTCCTCCCGTTCGCCCCGCAGGTCGCACTTGTTGAGGACCAGCAGCAGGCGTTTGCCCAGGCTGGCCAGGGTGTCGAACACCTCCTGCTCTGCCGCCCGCAGGTCGCCATCCACAACCAGCAGCAGCAGGTCGGCTTTGGCGGCTCGACGGCGGGCCAGCTCTTCCCGCTGCCTACCTTGTTGACCCCCTTCAAGAATCCCCGGGGTGTCCTCCAGGATCACGGCCCGGGGCAGGCCCTCCAGCCGCAGGCGATAGCGCGCGCTGCGCTCGGTCGAGCCCATGGCCGCCGCCACGCTGCCCACCAGCTCGTTGAGCAAGGCTCGGATCAGGGAGGTCTTGCCCGTGGAGCCGCTGCCAAAGACGGCGATTTCCAGGTCGCCCCGGTCCAGTTCGGCCTGCAGGCGCTGGCGTTCCTGGCGCAGGGC
>JBBASD010000106.1:0-8506 GCA_040399485.1 Cyanobium sp.
CGCCCTGGGGGTGGAGCTGCGCCGCGAATCGAGCACCCGCACCGTTTGGCCCGCTAAATACGTGGCCCTGGGGGATCGGCTGGCCGAGCACCTGAAAAACGGCGGCACCCTGGCCAGCTTCGGGCCGTCACTGATGGCACCGACTGACGGCAGTGACGGGCTATCGCAAACCGCCCCCCTCGCCCCTGGCGATGGATCGAAGCGGCCCCGCCGATCCGGGGGCCTGTCACTGATGGCACCTACTGACGGCAGTGACGCCCTGGGGGCCCTGGTTCAGTTGGCCGCGGCCATGGCCCCCCCACCGCCCCCGGCAGACCCCTTGACCGTCTCACGGGGCCTGGCAGAAGCTGCTGATCTGCGGGCCTGGCTGACCACCCCCGAGCTGGCTCAGTTGCTGGGCATGGCCCCCGGCACGGTTCGGGGCTGGAGCACCGGCCACCGCCCCAGGCCCGGCTTCGAGCTGGAGAAACGAAAGGAAGGCGCGTCGGTCTGGTGGCGTGTCAGTGACAGCACCAACTGACGGCAGTGATGGGGGTGCCCTGCTGTCACTGATGGCAGCCACTGACAGCAGTGACGCCACGTAACGAACCGGCCCCACCCCATCTGTACCACCCTCTACCGTCGTAGCCTGTTGGTACACCGAAGGGATACGGCCGTGGAATTGATCGCCTACTACCGGGTTTCAACCGCTCGCCAAGGTGAGAGCGGCCTAGGTCTCGAAGCCCAACGCTCGAAGCTCCAGCAACTGGCGGCCGACCGTGGTGCCGTGGTGGTGGCCGAGTTTGTGGAAGTGGAATCGGGCCGCAAGGCTGAACGCCCCCAGTTGGCCGCGGCGATGGCCGAAGCCCGCAAGCGTGGGGCCGTGGTGGGGGTGGCCAAGCTCGATCGCCTGGCCCGTGATGCTGAGCTGGTTTTACGCCTGGCCCGCGAAGCTGACCGCAACGGCTTCGGGGGGCTGCTGTTCGCTGATCTGCCCGAGGTTGACGCCACCACGGCCGCCGGCCGCATGGTCCTGACCGTTATGGCTTCGGTCGCTGAATACGAAGGCCGCCGCATCGCCGAACGCACCCGCGAAGCCCTGGCCGCCGCCAAGGCCCGTGGGGTGAAGTTGGGCGGCGCCCGCCCCGGCACCCTGCAGGAGAACGCCAAGGCGAAGGCCGCCGCCGCCGGCCGCTCCGAAGCTCTCCGCCCGATCCTGGCCGCCATGGTTGCCCAGGGGGCCAGCCTGCGAGCGATGGCCGGGGCCCTGGCTGCTGCAGGCACCCGCACCGCCGCCGGCCAACCCTTGAGCCCTACGCAAGTCCGCCGCCATCTGGAGCGCCTGGGGCTGGCCTGCTGATCTGATAACCGTAGGGGGCTGTATCGGCCCCCCTGCGGATACCTAAAGGGATTAGATTGGAATAACTATTAACTCCTGCCGGAGTACAGCAAACAGCCCATGGAAACCCCAGGCCCCGTTCAGTTTCTAATCGCCGATTGCCGCCGCCCTGGCCAGGCTATGGCCCCTTTCCCGTTAAAGCTGCCCGCCGAAGTCGTCGCTGAGCTGCAGACCGTGGCCGATCAGATGGGCACAAGCCGAACCGCCCTGGGCCGGCATTTTCTTCTGCAGGGGCTGGAGCAGATGCGCAAGGCCCGCACCACCTGAGCCGACGGCTATGGCCTGGGCCCAGCGATTGCAAGGGGAGGGGGAGTATGCCTACCTGCCCCCCCCTGCCTTTGGGTCCTTCTGGCGGACCCTTAGCGAGGGAGACTCGAAGCCTCGTTTTGTCGGTTGATAACGCAACCCAAACAAGGTTACAAACTGCCCGCAACCTGCCTGGTTACATTCCCGCCAACGGCTGAAAACGTAGGCGGTGACTCACTTTCTTAGTCGCTAAGGCTGGTTTGTACCTTGCAACCTTGTAACCACGCATAGGTTGCAAGGTACAAGTTGCGGGTTGCAGGTTGCGCCAATCAAGCCACCATGGCTAGCGCCAAGGTTTGCCTAGTTGCCCCATCAATAGCGCTATCCTTGCGATAACTCCGATAAGGAGCAAAGCGAAAGGGGGCCCGAAGGCCCCCTCTCAAGTACCACCCCAGAACCGCGGAACGTTTGGCGACAGGACGCGGGGTCTGGGATCACCAATAGGTAGAAACTACCAGTGATTTTAACAGCAACAGGGGCTGCAACCCCTGGCGCCGCCGGCCTTAAGGGGGCCAGTTCCCTGAAGCGTAACCGTAACGCACCGGCGACGGATAGCCCAGAACAAAAACCGACAAATCAAAAACCGGCCACCCCCGCCCCGGCTGGCCTGCTGCCCAACCACTGGGCCGAGCTGCAGGCTTCCGCCATCGCCCCAGACGTGGCCGCGGCCAACGTCGCCAGCTTCGGGCCTGGCACCGATCGCCACTGGGAAACGGAACGGGCCGAACTTGTGGCCCATGCCCGGCTGCGGATCCAAACCAGCAGCACCACAGCAAGCGGCCACCCCCAAGGCCAGGCCGGCTTCCTGGCTGATCGCCTAATCCGCCTCGATTCCAGCTACCGGCACCTGCAGGCCGGGGGCTGGCGCAGCCTCTCCGATGCCCTGCCGGGGGTGCCGATCTTCGATCAGTGGAAGCCCGAGCAACCCCGCCCCAAGGGCCGCCGCGATGCTGCTGGCCGCTGGGAGCCCCTGCCCGGCCAGAGCGTCAAGTACGAAGCCCCCCCCGGCTGCTCTGATGGTGGCGGGCTGCTGCTGCCCAGGATTCCCGATCGTTGCTGGGCCCTGATTTGCGAGCGCCAAGGGCTGCCCTTCCCTGATGAGGCGACCCGAGCGGCTGGCTTCTGGCCCTGGGCCGCGGCGACCCCTCACCTGCAGCTGCTGATCTGCGAAGGCTTCAAAAAAGCCCTCGCCGCCGTCTCGGCTGGCTGGGCCGCCGTGGCCCTCTCTGGCGTCACCATGGGCCGCCGGGTGGATGCCAATAAATCCGCCCGCCTGATCCCTGCCCTGCAGCTGCTGGGGGGCAATGGTCGCCCCTGGCTGATCGCCTTCGATGCCGAGCGCAAGCACAGCACCGCCGCGAAGGTGGCCGCCGCGGCCGGAGCCCTGGCCTGGTCGCTTCGAGCTGCTGGGGGCCGCCCTGAGATTGCCCGCCTGCCCCTGCTGGCTGGGGCGGACAAAACGGGCCTAGATGATCTGCTGGCCGCGGCAGGCCCCGAGGCCCTCGATAGGGCCCTGGCCAACACCGGCCACCGCCCCGTACTGCCCCGCCTACGTGCCGCCGATGCCGTGGCCCCTGCTGGCCAATGGCTTAGGGATGCCTGCCCCATCCCATCGCCAGAGGTGGCGCCGCTTGTGGTGATTCAGGCCCCGATGGGATGCGGCAAAACATGGGCCGCCGCCGCCGCCCTGGCCCCCCTACAGGCCGAAGGGGTGCCCCCCCTGATGCCCTCGCACCGGCAGGCCCTGGGCCAGGCCGCCGCCGCAAAGGTGGGGGTGCCGTGGTGCCCTGAACCTGATTCAGATGAACGGCTGCAGGGGGTGGCCGGCTGCCTTGATTCGTGGTGTCCTGATTCCCGCCTGCGAATCACTGGCGACGGCTGGAGCGGGGGGGTGCTGCTGCTCGATGAGTGGATGCAACAAGTGGAGCACCTACTACTGAGCACCGGCACCGCCCTAGGCGATTCCCGCCGGGTGGCCGTGTTGCGCACCCTGGCCGAACAACTGCCCCGGATGCGGCAGACGATCGCCATGGATGCCCAGATGTCCGACTGGGGGGTGGGGCTGCTGGAGCGGTTGACGGGCCGCCAGGCCTATCTGATTCGCTCCGAGAGCCAGCCCATGGCCGGCCGGGCCCTGCATTGCTACGCCGGCACCGAACCGCCCGTAGCTGCCTTCCGGGTGAAGCTGGCCGAGCTGATCGAAGCCGGCCGGCCCTTCCTTTGCTGGAGCAGCGCCCAGCAGGCCGGCCAACCCAACGCCCCCCAGACCCTGGCCGAGTGGCACCGGCAGGCCCGCCCTGCTGACCTTGTGGACGTGATCGACAGCACCGCCCCCGAGCTGGCGGCCGAGCTGGCGGCCGACCCTGACGGATTCGCAGAACGCCGCACCGCCGAAGCCGCCGCCAAGGGGGGGAGCTGGGCCCTGTATTGCTCGCCTGCGATCAGTTCTGGCATCAGTTTCGATAACTGGAAGCCTGCGGCCGTGATCGCCTACAGCGGGGGCCGCATCGCCCCGGAGCACGCCGCCCAGGCCGTGGCCCGGGTTCGATCGCCTGAGGTGCCCGCTTACGTCTTCGCCCCCGAGAACAGCCCAGGGCACGCCCTGCGGGTGGGTAGTGGCGCCACCGATCCGGCCGAGCTGATCGCCCACCTGCGGGCCGTTTCCGATCCGCTGCTGGGGGTGCTCGAAGCCATCGGCCCCGATCGTGCCTGGTTGCAGGCGTGGGCCGAGCTGGGGGCCCATCGCAACCGCCAGAACTTCGCCTACCGCGCCACCTTGGCCGGGTTGTTGCAGGCCGAAGGCTGGGAGCTGCAGGCCCCAGGCCCGGCACCCTGCCCCGAAGCGGCCAAGCTGATCGCTGATCGGCTGCAGGCCATCGCCGCCGCGGCCCTGGCCGCCGAAGATCAGGCCCTGATCGAAGCCGAACCGATCACCGTCGCCGAAGCGGCCGAGCTGGACCGCCGCCGCCGCCAACTGGAGCCGAGCGAACGGGCCGCCCTGCAGCGTTACAAGGTGGCCGCTCGTTGGGCCCTGGGGGCCGCCGCACCCTCGCTGGAGCTGCTGGAAGCCGACCGGGACAAGCTCGACAAGTCCCTGCAGCGGGGCTGGCTGCTGACCACCCCCGAGGCCGTGGCCCTGATCCCTGGCCACGATCAGCAGCGCCTGGCGGCCCTCGATGCCGACGGCCGGCCCTTTGCACCTGATCGCCCGCGGGTGACCCTGGCCCCGCAGGTGGCGGCACTGCAGGCCCTGGGGCTGCCCCAGTTGCTGGGCCGTTTCGCAGCAGGGGAGACGATCGCAGCCACTGACCCCGATCTGATCGCCCTGCATAGCCACGCCATCGCCTACAAGAGGGATCTGGCCGCGGCGACTCTCCCAACCCCTGCAGCCAAGCCGACCGGCACCCTGCGGGCCCTGCTGAAGGCCGTGGGGTGGAAGCTGCAGCCAGCGGGCCGTATCAAGACCCGTGAGGGGGGGCGCGATACCTACACCTACCGGGCCGCACGGGTGGCCCTGCCCGAGGGGGTGGATGCCCTGGCCCTGGCTGCTGCCTGGCTCGAAGCCTTGCGCCGCCCCGTCCTGCCGGCTGGGGCTAAATCTCCCCATATAGAAAATCTTGTATGGGGGAAAAAAGCCCCAGCTCCACCCCATGCCCCGCCGCGGCCCCCGTTGCGCTGGCCTTTGGCGGCCGTGGTGTCGATTCCATGGGCTGCAGGCCCCCCGCCCCCAGGCCGCGGCCATCCCAGGGGCTTCGGTCGGGCCCCTGCGGAGCTGCTGACCGTCTGATCTGCGGCCCAGCCCCAGCCCCCTGGGTGCCCCTGCCTTGGGTCCTTCCAGGTGGCCGGTATTTGTGGGTAATTCTCGCCCCGGTTTTTATCTAGCGCGTGCTAAAAAATTAGCCTTACTCGGTTAGCCGGTAATACATACGAACCCCTACCCCATTAAGCCCAGGCTTAAAGTAAGGCTAACGGATAAGGCTAAGGCTTGACGCTGCGCCGCCCTGCGCCCCCTGCTGGCTGCCCTGTTTGGTCCTGCCCCCTCGAAGTGTCGGGTTATGCTGCGGCTTCGGCCGGGCCCCGGCTGAGCCGCTGACCGCTTGATCTGTGGCCCATGGTCTAGCCAGTTTGGGTGCTGCCCTGCTGCGTTTAGCCAGGATCGAATCGGTACTGCGTCGGGGGTGAAGAGATCACGTAAGCCCGTGTCTTTGCTTATTAGAGAGAAAGGCGCGGATTGTTTCGCTGTACGGCTGTACGGGTTGAAGGCGGGTTTTGTACGGGTTACCATTGTGTATCACCTGTACAGCTCCTGTTCCAGGTGATACACCCAAAATCTCTCACAACCAAACCATGCCATCCCCGAAAAGATTAGAACTCCGTTACGGGCTGCTGGCCGATCGCCTGCGCCTGGGCTGGCTACTGACCACCCCCGAGGCCATAGCCCTTATCCCTGGCCACGATCAGCAGCGCCTGGCGGCCCTCGATTTCGCAGCAGGGGAGACGATCGCAGCCACTGACCCCGATCTGATCGCCCTACATGGCCAAGCCATCGCCCATAGGAGGGAGCTGGCCGCGGCGACCCGTCTAAGCCCTGCAGCCAAGCCGACCGGCACCCTGCGGGCCCTGCTGACGGCCGTGGGCTGGAAGCTGGAGCGGGGGGACCGTATCAAGGCCCGTGGGGGCGAACGGGATGCCTACACCCACAGAACTAACTCATTCACTCATTCTCATTTATTCATTTACTCACCTACAATCTAACTGCATTAAAACCTGGAAAGGTTAGGACTCCATCACAGAACTAACTCATTCACTCATTCTCATTTTCACTCATTCACTCACCTCCAGTCCAACTGCATTCAAAACATGGAAAGATTAGAACTCCGTCTTGGAGACAAGTTATCTGCTGACTTGAAGGAACTAGCAGCCAAAAACGAAACTACAAAAACAGAAATAATCAAGCGGGCACTTGCATTGTATTCTTTGGCAAGTGTTGAGAATGATAAAGGGGCAAGGATATTTCTTAGGGATTCGGTCTCAGAAAGAGAACTTATCGCACTTTAAGTATTCTTGTTAATTGATGAATCAAGAGAGAGGAGGGGAGCCATAGAGTATCCCATCCTCTCTTTTCTTTGGCATTAACTCTACCCTCCGGGGGGCGGTTTCCCGTACGCAGTCCGTCCGTACACAGCCCGTCAGCTACCCGTACATAGATGATATGCTGGAGTCCCGCCCGCTTGGGAGGCTTCTTGTGAGGTTCGAGGATGACCAGCCAACGGATGATAGTCAGCTAAGTAAGGAGCCCCCAGTCACCCTGGCATCCTTGACGGAGAGGCTCAAGTGGGAACTGGAGATAGAAAAGGTCCGCGCTCGATACAACTTTTACAGTCACACCACTACAGTAATCGGCATCACTGTCTTTCTCTCGGTCGTACTTTCGGTCGTGTTTTTCCGCGCTAGCCCGGATGAGGCCAATTATACCGTTAACGTTGTAATGAGCTTAGTTAAGTTATGGGCAGCTAATCACCTGGGATAGCATTCGGCAATTGGCTTCGCTGCTGGCCCCTGACCCATCAAAGCGTCGGGTGATGCTTCGGCCGCTGCCCCCGTACTTGCCGCACCCATGCCGCAAGTTGCGCCGCCTGCGGGGGGTGGTGCGGGTTCATAGAGAATGGCACCTATGAAGGCTTACCAATCTCTGAGTGAGTACATGCAATATTTACAATTAGTTTTTGGGTTGTGTGACGCTATTGCTAAGCTTTTCAATTGCTTCTTTCGCTGCTTCTTTTGCTACTTGACCCGAAGCAATTAGCTGTGCGCCAGCCGCAATTATCGTTCCCGTTATAGCTAACGCCCAAGGCTTAACTTCTTTATCTTTAGTGGTTACTCCTAGATATCCAAACATAGCAATTAGGATGAAACTAGCAAACCAGGGAACTATGTAACTCCATTTTTGTTTCCATATATCAAGCTTTAGTATTTCGGTATTTATTTGTTCTTGAGACCAAACTTTATTAGTTGCGTATTGATCGCCTACGCTTCTCGCACTGTTATCTGACTCCGGATAACTAATAGAAGCGTCTTGAATTTCTCCTGATACTGTGATATGTGAGTTTAGAATATTATGTGCAAACGTCTTTTTCTCATCATATGAAGACATTTCTTTATGCGAATTATGTCACGTCAACAAACTGAATGGAACGGCCTTTCTCAGCTTCCTCCAGCGCTTTTTTGTAAAGCCCTACAGCGCGGTCAATGACGGTCGCTTTTGACGTCCCGCTTTCATCTGCGAGCTTTTCAAGCGTCTGCAGAAAAGATTCATCAGCACGAATTTCCAGTCTTCCTGTTTTTGCCATGGGTGCCCCGGTTTTTTGTGGTGGTGGTGGTATTTGCACGTCCGGTCCGGTCCGGTCCGTACATTATCGAACTTAGCATTCGACAAAGTTATTTTGTGGGCTTTTAGCAAAGAGTTTTTTCTGGGAGTGCTTTCATAAGAATCAGCATTTATTCCACTCCTCCGTCCGTGGTGGGTAATTCCAAACTTTGCTGCTATGACTGGGGTATGGGGCAGCGCCATGCTGTCAGTGACAGCAGCCAGTGACGGCAGTGACGGCGACACCGCCGGAGCCCGAAGGGGTGGCGGTCGTGATCCGATCGCCCTAGCCTCCCTGTCACTGATGGCACCGACTGACGGCAGTGACAGACTCCGCCCCCCTCGAAGCCCTGCCCGATCTGACCCTGGCCGAAGCCGGCGACCGCTGGGGGGTGAGCAGTCGTAACAGCGTCAAGGCCCGAGCTGCCGCCCTGGGGGTGGAGCTGCGCCGCGAA
>JBBASD010000107.1:0-8473 GCA_040399485.1 Cyanobium sp.
CCCCAGCAGACCAGCCTCACGAACAATTCGTCTTCCCTGAAGAGGTCCTGCCCCGCGGCAATGCTCTCTGATATTTGAGCCACTTTATTTGTCATCATTGGGCTCCCCGCGAGGGGAGCTTTTTTGTGGTTAAGATGCTTGAGTTCTGTCAGCAGCGTCATGGAAATAGCTGCATGCGCTCCGCCGTTTGCAGCCATTTTCCGAACATGTCGCCGGCTGGCTTCATCCCCACAGGAGGAGGTGTCCATGGCTCACAGTTGTTTGACCCAGGGTCTGCTGATCGCGGAGAAAGCCGACTGATTCACGGCCCCATCTCCTGATCAAACGGTTCCGCGCCAGAGCGGACCCGGCGAGAGCCCCCGGAAGGTTTCACCTTTCGGGGGCATCGTTTTGTTGGGTTGCCCTTTTGCGGGGGGAAGCCGATCCTTCTGGGGGCCTGGGCATCGGCCCGGCCGTCTTCTGCTTAGCCGAGTCTGGGGGCCGCATGGGTTGGGCAAGGTTGGCTTTCACCTGATCAATGGCGGCAGGCAGGGTTTGGCCAAGCGATCGCAAGCTGCCTAGATCGCCGCTTAAGACTCGGCTGAGATCTTCGAGTCCCTGCAGAACAGGCTGGTTTTTGCTGGCGGCTGTCAGGCCGAGTAAGTGGCGGGCGGTTCCGGGTTGCCAGTCCGCCAGTAGCACCACGGCGCGATATCCCGAGGGCCATGGGTTGTCAGGCTGCTGGCTCTGGAGCTGGCCAAAGCGGGCCTGGGCCAGCTGTGGGCGGTTCTGGAGCGTGGCCAGGAGCGCCAGGCTCCAGAGGGCATCGGCATCGTGGGGATCCTGTTGCAGTCGCTGTTCAGCCCAGGCTTTGACGCGCTCTTGATAAAGGAAGTGCCCATCGAGCTGGTGTTCGATGCCGATGCGGGACATGACCTTTGCCAGCCCGGCAGGACCAGTTTCCATGCCTCGTGCCAACCGAATGAATTCCTGGTCAAAGGTCTCAAGATGGCCCCCAGGGGCACCGGATCGCCGCCGCCATAGCTCAATGTTGCGCCCCTGGTCCCAGGGCCATTGACCCACCTTTTCAAAACGACCATCGCGGCGCACCCGCCGGCTCAGTTCTTGCAGGGGTTCCCGTTGGGTCCCCTGGTCGCCGCTGGCCAACAGGAACCATTCGCTCCGTTGCAGCACCAAATCGTGGTCACGGCGTTGCAGACCGGCTCGGCGACCCTCAATCTGACCGGCCTGCCTTCGGCCGAAGGTGCTGACGTTTTGCTCATTGAGATCGGCATGGCCTGGCAGCACCACCAGGGTCGTGGGGGCCGTGCCCACCACTGCTCGCAAATGGCCAATAGCTGACTCAAGGGAGGGCGGAGCTTCGCTGCGGATCTGGTTTGCGGCCGCCATGGTGGTCGTCAGGCCGGCGCTGATCAAACCGCTTGCCAGGGCTATGGCAGCGGTCCAGGTCTGGCCTTGGCGGCCCTGGAACCAGCTGCCTACAGCCCACCAGCCACGGCTGATCACCATCATCAGCAAGGGCAGAACCGGTGTGATGTATCGGCTGTCCTTGTTGGGGCTCAGGCTGGTGACCAGCCAGCCCGCCAGAAGGCAGCCGATCAACCAGCCCCACCCCTCCGGCAGGGACCCCAGGGGATGACGCAGCCATGGGACCAGTTTCTGGCGGCTCCTCCATGCCGTCACCAGGGCCACCCCCAGGGCGGGTAGGGGCAACACCGGGCCCAGTTGGGACGGCAAACGCTGGACGTACCAGAGCCAGGAGGCCAGGCTCAGCACTGGCGGATCCTTTTCATTGGCAGCCGATTCGAAAACGGCCCGATTCGTTCCCCCCAGGGTGGTGATCCAGTTGTGGTGCAACCAAGGAAAAACCAAGCCCAATACCAGCGCTAAGGCCGCCAGCACCTGCAGCCGCCGACCGCGCCTCCCCATGGCCGTGATCGCGACCCAGGCACTGGGCAGCGCCACCACCAGCAAGGCGCTCTGTTTCACCAGCAACGCCATCGCCAGGGCCAGGGCCGCAGTCAGGGCCTGGCCCCAGTGCCCGCCCCGTTCCGGCGCCTG
Source organism: Cyanobium sp. (assembly GCA_040399485.1). GTDB lineage: Bacteria > Cyanobacteriota > Cyanobacteriia > PCC-6307 > Cyanobiaceae > Cyanobium. The sequence continues at coordinate 2,062 of JBBASD010000107.1, forward strand.
CCAGCGTCCCAGCAGCCAGAGGGCAAGGCAACAGCTCGCCACCAACGGCATGTCGAGGGTGAAATCCACCCTCAGGTGGGTGAGGGCGGGGGTGAGGGCCACCAGGGCGGCGCAGAGCAAGCCGAAGCCTGGATTCAGCAATTGGCGGCCCCAGCAGGCCACAACCAAGAGCAGCAGGGCGTGCCAGAGGGCCAGCGCCCAGCTGGCCTCATCTGGACTGTCACCGGCGAGGGCGATCACGGTGCCGTTGACCAGGGATGCCAGGGGCGGAATCTTGGGGGAAAGGTCCAGTAGGGACGCCCAACCCTGCCAAAGGCCTCCGGCCACCAGGCCAAGGGCGCGGCCATGGTCGACGGCGCTGTTGAGATAGTCGGCCTGATCCCAACTGGGCAGGCGACGATCCAGGGCCAGCCAGAGGCGATCACCGGCCGTGGCCAGAAGCCAGATCCCTGCCAGGCTGCCCCACCAAAGCCTGGGCGGCAAAGAAAGGTTGCCAGCCCTGACGACAGGCCTTGGAGCTGGAAGGGAATTCAGGGCGACCGCGGGCGGATTGGTTCAGTGTGCTTGTCAGTGGGCTTGTTTGGCGCCAAAACTCCTGGTGGCGGAGCTTGGGTGTCCCTCGATACGGGACTAGGTGCTTCAGTGCTCCCGTTTCTGTTTCTGTCACAACAACGACATGGGCCTTCTGAAGAGTCGGCAAAATATCTGCGGCGCATTGCGCCTTCTCGTGTGAGGTCCATCCCATGAAGCTTTTCCAGCAGTTGTTGCTGGCCCCGGCGGCGATCGGCCTTATGGCCCCGATTGCTGTCCAGGCCGCCGACCTGAACATCAGTGGCGTTAATCAATACGCCAGCCAAGATCAGGTCACAAGCATTAATCAGTTTTCTGATGTGCGCCCCACCGATTGGGCTTTTCAGGCTCTTTCAAACCTGGTCGAGAAATACGGCTGTGTGGCCGGCTATCCCGACGGTACCTATCGTGGCTCCAAGGCGATGACCCGCTATGAAGCGGCCGCCCTGCTGAACGCTTGCCTGGATCGGGTCACCGAGGTCACCGATGAGCTGAAGCGCCTGATGAAGGAGTTTGAGCAGGAGCTCGCCGTCATCCGCGGTCGCGTCGATGGCCTCGAAGCCCGAGTTGGTGAACTCGAGGCCAGCCAGTTTTCCACCACAACCAAGCTCAGAGGTGTAGCCACCTTTGTGTTGGGCGCCAACTCTTTTGATGGTGATCGTTGGAGCAACGAAGCTCCCCTGGTCTATCAAGCTGCATTTTTAGCCACTGGTTACGACGGAAGTGCAGGGATTGTGGCCAGGGCTAAGGCTCTCGAAGGTGCAACTACTTTCAACTACAATCTTGATCTCTTCTTTGATACCAGTTTCACTGGTAAGGATTTACTGCGCACCCGTTTGAGGGCTGGCAATTTTGGGCAATCAGCCTATGCGGGCAATCCTCCCGTTGGCTTGAACGCCATGGAAATTGCCTTTGAGGAAAACTGCGGCATGGCTGACTGCGGCGATGTGCTTGCAGTCAATCGCCTCTTTTATCAATTCCCCATCGGCGCTAACTTCACCGCCACGGTGGGTCCCAGGGTGCGCCAAGACGACATGCTGGCCTTCTGGCCCAGTGCCTATCCGGCTGACACAGTTCTAGATATCTTCACCTACGCGGGGGCCCCAGGTACTTACAGCCTCAACCTCGGTGGTGGTGGTGGTCTCTGGTGGAAGAGCGGTAATTTCAGCATCAGCGCCAACTACGTTTCGGCAAATGCTGATGTCGGCGCTCCCAACACCACTTACACCCCAAATTGTGGTGGGATCGGAACCGATTGTTCTTCATCCACCTTCACCACTCAAATTGGCTGGGCTGGTCCGGTTTTGGGCTTGGCAGCTGCTTACACCTATTCTCAGGGTGGTGCTGGCCTCTACGGCGGCAATGGCACTCCCCTGGCGGTCGCAGGATTCGGCTTGGCGGAGAGCGTTAACTCCTTTGGCCTGAGTGGCTACTGGCAGCCCACATTTGGCGCCTGGTTCCCATCCATCAGCTATGGCTGGGGCATCAATACTTACAATGGCAATGTTTCCGATTATGTTATTCCCCGTGAAACTGGCTATGGATCCGTTCTTGACGGCGCCCAAAGCCAATCCTGGTACGTTGGCATGCAATGGGCTGACGTTTTCTTGAAGGGCAATGCCTTGGGTATGGCCGTTGGTCAACCCACTTTCATCACCAAGTCTGGGGATAACAGCGTTGCCTCCATCAGAGACGGCAATTATGCCTGGGAAGGCTGGTACAAATTCCAGGTCACAGATAATATTTCTGTGACTCCGGCTATTTACTACCTCAGCGCCCCCTTGGGTCAACTAACCCGTTACCCTGGCGGTGGTAATTTCAATAACTTTGGTGGACTCCTTAAGACTACCTTCCGCTTCTGATTATTTAAGGATCGAATCTGGCTCCACCAATCCGGTGGAGCCTTACATGACCCGGTCGCAGCGATGCGACCGGGTTTTTTGTTCAATTTTGGTTCTGTGCAGATCTTGGTGATCTGAAATACACCCTGGAGTATCAATGCAGGCGGGACGACTTGCCCGGAACCTTGTAAGCTCCGCGGACTCCTCCCAGACATGGGGGGCCCTCTTTGGTGTGAGGATTTTATGAAGCCCTTCCAGCAGTTGCTGCGAGCGTCGATTGGTGCTGGCTTGCTGGCTCCGCTTGCCGTTAGCGCAGCCGACATCAACCTCAATGACGTCAACCGCTATGCCGCCACCGGCAGCGCCGACCAGGTCACGAGCGTCAACCAATTTGCCGATGTCCGCCCCACCGACTGGGCTTTTCAGGCCCTGTCCGATTTGATTGAGCGCTACGGCTGTGTGGCTGGTTATCCCGATGGCACTTTCCGGGGCTCCAAGCCCCTGACCCGCTATGAGGCAGCGGCCTTACTAAATGCCTGTCTTGATCGCGTCACCGAGGTGACCGACGAGCTGAAGCGACTGATGAAAGAGTTTGAGGCCGAGCTGGCTGTCCTGCGCGGTCGTGTTGATGGCATTGAGGCCCGCGTCGGTGAAATCGAGGCTACCCAGTTCTCCACCACCACCAAGCTGCAAGGTCAAGCCACCTTCGTGCTTGGGGCCGTTGATGCCAGCGGCAACCGCAACGGTGTAGGGGTATTCGGGGGTGCATTAGTGCCCACGGATACTCTCAATGGCCGCAATGCAGCTAAGAATTATAATCGTCAGTTTGGCGCCACAACATTTAACTATGATTACCGACTGAATTTTATTACAAGTTTCAGTGGCAAAGATCAGCTTTACGCCCGTCTGCGTTCGGGTAATTTTAGCAACGCCTTCAATGGCAATGGCGTCAACCTGACTGCCTTGGATGTGGCGTCCAACGGTTTTGGTCAAACGAGTTGCACAGGCAACCGGGATTGTTCAGACGTAGTCGGAATTGATCGCCTTTATTATCGATTCCCCGTAGGAAGTCAGTTTGAATTCCTAGTTGGCTCAAAGGCCCGAAACACCGAATTTTTGGGGGTAACCCCTGGCGTTTATGGCTCGGGTCAGGGCGATAAAATTCTGGATTACTTTACCCTCTTTGGGGCGCCTGGAGTTTATAATAAAGCTACGGGTTCCATGGTTGGGGCGATCTGGAAAACACCCTATAAATTGGGTTCAGGTAAATTCAGTTTAAGCACTAGCTACGTCTCTCCTGTTGCTGACGTTGGCAGTGTAAATTCTGATAGCCTCGAAAAAAATCGATATTATAATTGCAGCACTACTGCCACTGCAACTGATGGCGGTATCGGCAACGATTGCTCCCGTGCCAGCTGGTTACTGCAATTGGGTTATGCCGCCAAGGGCTGGGGCCTTTCGGCTGGTTATCGCTACGGCCAAGCCGGCTCAAATTGGCGCCGTGGTACCAGCTTCGTCGCCCAGAATAGCTGGTGGCTTTCTAATGGTAGCTCCAGCAACTTCGCTTTAAACGGCTACTGGCAGCCCAAGCGTGCCGGTCTCCTGCCTTCGCTCAGCGCCGGCTGGGGGATTTCCAGCCTCAACGACAATAGCGATGGCACTGTCGCATCAGGAAAGAAGAGCCCCAGTTATGAATATCGGACTCCCTATGTGAGTGAGTCCCAGAGCTGGTTCGTCGGCCTGCAGTGGGCTGATGTGTTCCTGCGGGGCAATGCTTTTGGTATGGCCTTCGGCCAGCCGACGTTTGCCAAGAGCCTGACGGTGGGTGCCAACAGCATCAATCCTGTCACCAAGACTCCATACACCAACTTTTCCAACGACGGCAACTACGCCTGGGAATGGTGGTACAAGTTCCAGGTCTCCGACAACATCAGCATCACGCCTGCTGTGTTCTATCTGAGCCGCCCCCTGGGTGCTCTCACCAACGAAGTTGTGAACAACAATGGCAGCCCGGAACTCAACCGCGGTGCCACTTTCAGCAACTTTGGTGCCCTCGTCCAGACCACCTTCAAGTTCTGATTCCCTCTGCATCAGATTCGTTGCCCCCCGCAAGGGGGGCTTTTTCATGCCCTTTGCGGGCATGAGGCAGACTCCTGCCTTGATTCCGTTGGCTCATGGTTGCCGCAGAGGATCCCTACCAGGTGCTCGGAGTGGAGCCATCGGCCACCTCTGCCGAGATCAAGGCCGCCTATCGGGCCCTCGTCAAACGTCACCATCCCGATGCCGGTGGCGATGCCGAGCGCATCCTGGCCCTCAACGCGGCCTGGGAGGTGCTGGGTGACCGACAGCAACGGCACCGCTTTGATGAGGCCCGCCAGGCCCCCGCGCCGGCCCAACCCAGGGGGGCAGGCGGCGGCTCTGGGTCGCCCCATCGGCGCAGTGTGGCCCAGGACGGCGATTTGATCAGTTGGTTGCAGCTGGTGTACGCGCCCATCGATCGGTTGCTGGGCCAGGTGATCAATGCTTTCCCGGCCCAGTTACGTTCCCTGGCGGCCGATCCCTATGACGATGACTTGATGGAGAGTTTCTGCGCCTTTCTTAGCCAAAGTCAGGCCCGACTCGAAAAGGTCGAACAGCTGTATCGCTCCAGGGCCTGTCCTGGTTCTGCCCGTGGTTTTGGGCTCAGCCTCTACCACTGTCTCAGCCAGGTGCAGGATGCCCTGGGCGAACTGGAGCGCTACACGATGGGTTATGTGGACAGCTATCTGCACGACGGCCGCGAGATGCTGCGGGAAGCCAAGCAACGGCGGTCCAGGTTGCAACAAGAACGGCGACAGCTTGAGATTTAGGCCGTAGGGACTTTGGCCGGATAGGCCTCCAGTTGGTCGAGTCGCAACCAGACATCGGGGACGGGCCGACTCCAGCGCACCTGGGCATGCTCTCCCTTCAGCATCAGAATCTCGCCGGGTCCTTCCAGGACATATCCCGGCAGCTGGGGATCGCTGGCAGCGGCCTCCAGGCTGCCCAGGTAGGCCGAGGCCTGTACACGGACCAAGGCCCCTTTTTTGAGGGCGGCAGCTGCTGGTGGCGCCGCTTCGCTGGGCGCTGGAGTTGCGGAATCGGCGGCGGCGGGAACGGTGTCGACCATCAGCGGCTGAGGCGATGAAGGCACCCTAGGTCGGCCCTTCGCTCCTGGCGGACTCCTAGCCTCAAACCACCACCTCCGGGACTTCGATGCGTCTGCTGTTGTTGGGATGTTCCGGGTTCATTGGCAGGGAGCTTGTGCCCTGGTTGCTCGACCAGGGCCATGAACTCACCTTGGTCAGTCGGCGATCCCAGTCGTTCCCCGCCCTGGCCGATCGCCTGACTTGCCTGAAACTCGACCCAGCCCTTCCCGCCAGTTGGTGTCAACCGCAACTTCTGGCGGCCCTGCAGTCCGCCGACGGCGTGGTCAACCTGGCCGGTGAACCCATCGCCGAGCGGCGCTGGAGTGAGGCCCAGCGCCAGATCCTGCGTTCCAGCCGTCTGTCCACCACAGCGTCCCTGGTGGCTGCCATGGCGTCCCTACCCCAGCCCCCCAGCGTGCTGGTGAATGCCTCGGCGGTGGGCTTCTATGGCACCAGTGAGGCAGAACGCTTTCGCGAAAGTAGTGGCGCTGGGGATGATTTCCTCGCGGCCCTTTGTCGAGATTGGGAGCAGCAGGCCCAGGCGGCCCCGGCCGCCTGCCGGGTGGTGATTTTGCGCATCGGCATCGTGCTCGGTCCAGATGGGGGTGCCCTGGGCCGCATGCTGCCGGTGTTTCGCTCCGGATTCGGTGGACCGATTGGCTCGGGCCAGCAGTGGATGAGTTGGATCCACCGCCATGATCTCTGCCGTTTGGTGGGTAAGGCCCTTGAAGATTCGACCTATACCGGTGTGATCAACGCCGTCGCACCCGAACCAGTGCGGATGGTTGATTTTGCCAACGCCTTGGGGGCAGCCCTGCGTCGACCTTCGCTGTT
>JBBASD010000108.1:0-8443 GCA_040399485.1 Cyanobium sp.
CGCAAGGGTTGGCGTTATTTTGAATACTATGTAGAACCAACGCCTATCATGTTACCCTTCAAAATTATTGAAGACTTTACAAAGCCCCTGTCTTTGTCGTTCCGTCTGTTTGGAAATATTCTTGCTGACGAACTTGTTGTTGCTGTATTGGCATTTCTAGTGCCCTTGGTCGTACCTCTGCCGGCCATGTTCCTGGGCTTGTTCACCAGCGCCATTCAGGCTCTGATTTTCGCCACTCTGGCTTCTTACTACATCGGAGAGGCGGTGCACGAAGAACACCATTGATCCAGTGCCACTGCGGCGTCGCTAAGGGACGCCGTTCTGCCAAACTCTCTGCGCGCAGGTCCGATTCTTTCGGGCCCATTTCTCCCGAGATGTCCCAGGCGCAGGCTCTCCAGCGACCTCCCATTCCCCGTTCCCCCATGGATTCCCTGACTTCCGCCGCTTCTGTTTTGGCTGCCGGTCTTGCTGTTGGTATCGGCGCCATCGGTCCTGGCATCGGCCAGGGCAACGCTGCTGGCAGCGCCGTGGAAGGTATTGCTCGTCAACCCGAGGCTGAAGGCAAGATTCGCGGCACCCTGCTGCTCTCCCTGGCCTTCATGGAAGCCCTAACCATCTACGGCTTGGTGGTAGCCCTGGTGCTGTTGTTTGCCAATCCGTTCGCCGGTTGAGATTGAGGGGGGTCTCCTGTTGGGCGGATGCTGAATCCGCCCGACTGTCCTCCTTGGCTTTACCGCCGCCATTGACCCAGCCACCACCCCGTTCGCCCGCTTCCCCGCTCCATGACCAGTTGGCTACTGTTCGCCGCCGAGGCCGGTGCCCAGGAAGGAGGTCTGTTTGACCTTGACGCCACCCTGCCGCTGATGGCGTTGCAGGTGGTGCTTCTCACCTTCATTCTCAATGCCCTGTTTTTCCGTCCCGTCGGCAAAGCCGTTGAGGAACGCGAGGGATACGTCAACACCAGCCGTGCCGCCGCCAAGGCAAAGCTGGCCCAAGCGGAACGCCTGGAAGCAGATCTTAAGGATCGCCTCAAGGAAGCTCGCCTGCAATCCCAGCAGGTGATCCTTGAAGCCGAACAGGAGATGGAGCAATTGCATCGAGTGGCCCTTTCAGAAGCCACCGCCGCAGCCAATGCCTCTCGCGAAACAGCCCGTCGCGAAATTGATGCGGAACGCGAGAAGGCCCTGGGCTTACTGGGCACCGAAGCCAAAAGCCTGGGTCAGATGATTGTTGATCGCCTGCTGCCAGCCTGATGTCTACCTTCCCCGTTTTGCCCCTATTGGCCAGTCACACTGGCTTTGGTCTGAATCTCAATCTTTTTGAGACCAATATTATTAACTTGGCGGTGTTGATCGCTGCTGTGGTTTGGTTTTTGAAGGGTTTTTTAGGTGGAATTCTTGAGCGTCGTCGCACCAGCATTCTTGGCGACCTGAAAGATGCGGAGGATCGGCTCGCCAAAGCCTCTACCGCCTTGGCCGAGGCCCAACAGGGGCTGACCCAGGCGCAGCAGCGAGCCGAGAAGATCGTTCTGGACGGCAACGCCCGGGCTGCTGCCATTCGTGAGGAAAGCGAGCGCCGCAGCATCGATGAAATCGCTCGTATCAAAGAGTCCGCTAGCTCTGATCTGGCCAACGAGGCTTCCAGGGTGAGTGCCCAGTTGCGGCGTGAAACGGCTCGCCAAGCCGTGGAGCAGGCCCTGGCGGGGTTGACCGGCAAGCTTGATGACAAGGCCCAGGCCAGTCTGATTGACCAGTCCATCCAATCGCTGGGGAATTCCTGAGATGCCTCTCCTCAATGCAATCACCACCCCTTACGCCGAAGCTTTTCTGCAGCTCTGCGACACTGCGGGCGACACGGAATCCGTGATTTCCCAGGTTCGTCAAGTCCTTGAGATTTGGAACGGCTCCTCCGAGCTGAGGGAGGCGATGGCTTCGCCGGTGCTGGAGCCCGACGCCAAGAAGGCGGCATTGGAGAAAATCTTCGCTGCTGAGATTTCCCCCAATTTCCTCAATCTGCTCAAGCTCCTCTCCGATCGCCAGCGCATCGGTTTCCTTGATGCGGTTCTTGAGCGCCTGCTGGAGCTTTATCGCGACCAGAACGGCATTGCCCTGGCGACCATCACTGCGGCCACACCCCTAACTGACGATCAACAGGCCCAGTTGGTCGAGAAGGTGAAAGCGGTTGCTGGCACCGACAAGGTTGAGACGGTCGTGCAGGTGGATCCCAACCTGATTGGCGGTTTCGTACTCCGAGTTGGCTCCAAGGTGATCGACAGCTCCTTGGCTGGCCAGGTGCGTCGTTTGGCCCTCGAACTGGCTGCGGCCAGCTAAGGGTCCTGCCTCTTCTCTCCCCCCTTACCCCTCCATCACCTCCCCTCCGGGGACTTACCACCCATGGTTTCCATCCGGCCCGACGAGATCAGCGCCATTCTCAAGCAGCAGATTGCCGACTACGACAAGTCGGTTTCCGTCAGCAACGTCGGCAGTGTCCTCCAGGTGGGTGATGGCATCGCCCGTGTTTATGGCCTGGAGCAGGTTATGGCCGGGGAGTTAGTCCAGTTTGAGGACGGCACCGAAGGGATCGCCCTCAACCTTGAGGACGACAACGTCGGCGCAGTGTTGATGGGCGAAGGTCGGGGCATTCAGGAGGGCAGCACGGTCAAGGCAACGGGCAAAATCGCCGCCGTTCCGGTGGGTGATGCCATGTTGGGTCGGGTGGTGAATTCTCTGGGTCAACCGATTGACGGCAAAGGGCCGATCGCTACCACCGAGACCCGTCTGATCGAATCGATGGCGCCGGGAATCATCCAGCGCAAGTCGGTGCATGAGCCGATGCAAACTGGGATCACCGCGATCGACGCCATGATCCCGATCGGCCGTGGCCAGCGCGAGCTGATCATTGGCGATCGTCAGACGGGCAAGACCGCTATCGCTATAGACACAATCATCAACCAGAAGGGTGAAGATGTCGTATGCGTATACGTGGCGATCGGGCAAAAGTCCGCATCGGTAGCCAATGTGGTTGAGGTCCTGCGCGAGCGTGGTGCCCTTGAGTACACCGTAGTGGTTGCTGCCAGCGCTTCGGAAGCTGCGGCAATGCAATATCTGGCTCCCTATACAGGCGCGGCTATTGCTGAGTCATTCATGTACAAGGGTAAAGCCACTCTTGTTGTCTATGACGATCTCACCAAACAGGCCCAGGCCTATCGCCAGATGTCGCTGCTGCTGCGCCGTCCCCCAGGGCGTGAGGCCTATCCCGGTGACGTGTTTTATTGCCACAGCCGCCTGCTAGAGCGGGCAGCCAAGCTTTCCGATGCCATGGGCAAGGGCAGCATGACCGCCCTACCAATTATTGAAACCCAGGCCGGTGACGTATCTGCTTATATCCCCACCAATGTGATTTCGATCACGGATGGTCAGGTGTTCCTCAGCTCTGACCTCTTCAACTCCGGTCTGCGGCCTGCCATCAATGTGGGTATTTCCGTCAGCCGCGTTGGTGGTGCCGCCCAGACCAAGGCCATCAAGAAAATCGCGGGTACCTTGAAGCTGGAACTGGCCCAGTTTGACGAATTGGCCGCCTTCTCCCAGTTCGCTTCCGACCTGGATGCCGCTACCCAGGCCCAGCTTGGCCGCGGTAAGCGTCTGCGCGAACTGCTGAAGCAACCCCAGTTCAGCCCTCTCAACCTCGCTGAACAGGTTGCTGTTGTCTACGCCGGTGTCAAGGGTCTGATTGATGATGTTCCTGTGGATCAAGTCACCCAGTTTGCCCGCGAATTGCGTGATTACCTCAGAACCAACAAGCCTGATTTCATCAGCAAGGTGATGACTGAAAAGCAATTGGCTGAAGATGCCGAAGCCACCTTGAAGGAGGCCATTGCCGAAGTCAAGGCTTCGCTGTTGGCGGCAGCCTGAGGAACCAGTCATGGCGAATCTCAAGGACATCCGAGATCGGATCAGCTCCGTCAAGAACACACGCAAGATCACTGAAGCCATGCGCTTGGTGGCCGCCGCCAAGGTGCGCCGGGCCCAGGAGCAGGTGTTGCGCAGCAGGCCTTTTGCCGACCGTTTGGCTCGGGTTCTACAGAACCTGGAATCGCGCCTCGCCTTTGAAAACACTGATTCGCCCTTGTTGGCGACTCGTGAAGTTCGCAAGATCACCCTGCTATCGGTGACGGGTGATCGGGGTCTCTGCGGGGGTTACAACTCCCAGGTGATCAAGAAAACCGAGCTGCGCTTCGCCGAGCTCAAGCGTCAGGGATACGAGGTTGATCTTGTGCTGCTTGGTCGTAAGGCCATCACCTATTTCACCAACCGTAGCTATCCCATTCAAGCTACCTTCACTGGCCTGGAACAGGTTCCGACCGCCGCTGATGCAAACAAGGTGGCTTCTGAAGTCTTGGCGGATTTTCTCTCCGGTGCCTCTGACCGGGTGGAGATTATCTATACCAAGTTCATCAACCTTGTTAGCTCCTCTCCCGTTTGTCAGACCCTGCTGCCCCTGGATCCCCAGAACATTGCCGACCCTGACGACGAGTTGTTCCGGCTGGTGACGAAGGATGGCAGGTTGACGGTGGAAACTGTCGATGTGGCAAACAACCAGGCCCCCTTGCCATCTGATTTCGTGTTTGAACAGGGTCCTGAGCAGCTGCTTAATGCTTTGCTGCCCCTATACCTGAACAATCAGCTGTTGCGTGCCTTGCAAGAGGCCGCTGCCAGCGAACTGGCTAACCGGATGACGGCCATGAATAATGCCAGTGACAACGCCAAGGCCTTGGCCAAGACGTTGACGTTGGATTATAACAAGGCTCGCCAGGCCGCCATTACCCAGGAGATTCTTGAGGTGGTTGCTGGTTCCGGTTCGGTCTGATTTTTGCCAAGCTATTACAAGCGAAGGGCCGGACCTAAGGGCCGGCTTTTTTATGGCTTATTTCTTTGTTTCATTGCGCTCAGCCCATGGCGCAGTAAAAAAGGCGCTGGATCTAACTGGAAGCCGAGGTATAAAAACGCAGGGCGAATTGCCAGAAGGCGCGGCTGAGGGCCAGGCCAATGCAGGCCACCAGCAGGGACAGCAGCAGCCAGGGCAGGGTCAGGCGGCCGAGCATGGCCTCAGCGGGCACGGTGGTGAGAAAGGCAACCGGCAGCACCATGGTGAAAAACCTTCTGACGGCCGTAGGAAAGGCGCTGATCGGATAGCGGCCGGAGCTCAAGGCGGCGCGCAGGACTTCGGTGGCATTCCAAGTTTTGACAAACCAAATGCTGGTGGTCGACACCAGAAACCAGAGGCTGTACAAAAGCAGCCCGCTGGCCACCAGCATCAGCAGGGTTTGGATAAGCAGCCAGGGAGTAATTCTGATGCCGGCCTGTCCTGCCGCCCAGATCATCAGGCCCAGGCCGGTGGCGATTTCGGGCAGGCCCATCAGCGAAATCCGGGTGGTGGAAAGCCAGAACTGGCTATCGATTGGTTTTAACAGCACAAAATCCAGGGTCCCCTGCTGCACATGGCCCACAATCGTGCTGAGGTTGGGGCGCAGCCAGGTGCTGGCAATCCCCTCCAACAGGGTGTAGACCCCTAGGACGACAAGGGCCTGGGACCAGCTCCACCCCCCCAGCTCTCGCCCTTCGCCATAGAACAACGAGAGCAGCAACAGGCTGCCGAGCAGGTTGGCGATTGCCGCAACCACCTCAAGCACCAGGTTGGCCTGGTATTCGAACTGCATCGCCAGGGAGGTGCCCCAAAGGCGGCGCAGCGTCAACAGGTAGCGGCCAAGCGGGTTGCCCATCAGGCTCCCATCGCTCCATAACGCTTGACCCCGATGCGCCACAACAGTGTCATCAGCAGGAACAGGCCAGTGATCCAAATAGCTAAGGCGGTGAATCCGGCGGCGATCTGCACTTCGCCACCCGAGAGCAATTGGGCCGGGAAATTCACCAGCAGGGGAAATGGTGTCGCTTCGGCCAGTCGGCGCAGGGCTGGAGGGAAGGCCTCAAGGGGGGCCGCCGTGCCGGAAAGGAACAGTATGGGGATGTAGATCAAGCGCTCCAAGGCGTTGACCCGGTCGCTCCAGAAGCACATGCAGGCCATGGTGCACTGGATCAAAAAGTTGAGCACGAAGGCCAGGAAGGTGGCCGCCAAGGTCAGCAGGGCCCGTTGGGGGCTGGGCAGCCAGAACGCCCAGGGAAGCACCAGGAAAAACAGAGTTGCGATCAAGGCGACAAAGGGCAGCCGAGTCGCCTGCTCGGCAACATGGGAGGCCAGGTAGCGCCAGAAGGGATGCAGGGGCTGCAGCAGCATGGGAGAGAGTCGACCCTGCAGGGCGTCCTCCTCAAAGACCGTCATCACCCAGGCGACGGTGAACTGGCGCACCACGAAGGCGGCCAGGAAGTAGCGGGCCAGTTGGGTGGGGCCCATGCCCAGGGCGGCGCCGGCGGGGGACTCGATCCAGATCGCCAGCATGATGAACGGCACCATGCCGGCCAGGGCCCACAGCACAATTTCGGCCCGATATTCGAGCATCAGGGCGTACTGGCTGGCGAACAGGGCCCGGGCCACCCGCCAGCAATGCAGAAGCGAGTGCAGGGGCCTGATTTTTGGGCTGCTCACGGCACGTCTGCTCACGGCAGTACTTCTCACGACAGGGTTCCTTGCACAAACAAACTGCCGATCAGCTCCTCGATGGGGGGATCGCGCACCTCCAGGTCCCGTACCGGTAAATCGGCGAGCAGCCGTGATACGGCAGCGGTGAGGGCGTCGCGGCGGATCAACAGGCGCACCACCATGCCCTCGCAGCTTTCGACTTCGCCATAGGTGCGCAGGGCTTCAAGGGGCCAGGGTTCGGCCAGTTCGAGCCGCACCTCCCGGCAAGGGGCCAGCCGCTGGGTGAGGGCATCGAGGCTGCCGTCGTGAAACAGGCGGCCCTCATGGATCAGGAGCACCCTGGGGCAGAGGGCGGTGATGTCGGCCATGTAATGGCTGGTGAGCAGCACGGTGGCGCCAAAGCGTTGGTTGTAATCCGCCAGGAAGGAGCGCACCCGGGCCTGGGCATTGACATCAAGGCCAAGGGTCGGTTCGTCCAGAAACAGCACCTCGGGGCGGTGCAACAGGGCTGCCAACAGTTCGGTCTTCATGCGCTGGCCCAACGACAACTTGCGCAGGGGCCGCTTGAGTTCTGCACCTAGATCGAGCATCTCGGCCAGGTCGTGGATGCGATGGCGGCTTTCGGCTTCATCGATGCCGTACACGGCGGCGTTGACCCGCAGGGAATCGAGGGCCGGCAGGTCCCAGAGCAGCTGCTGTTTTTGCCCCATCACCAGGGTGATGCGCCGCAAAAAATTGGCTTGGCGGCGGTGCGGGGTGTAGCCGGCCACCAACGCCTTGCCGGCGGAGGGATGGATCAGGCCGGTGAGCATCTTGAGGGTGGTGGTCTTGCCGGCGCCATTGGGGCCCAGGAAGCCCACCATTTCACCGGGTTGGATCTGGAAGCTGACATCGCGCACGGCCGCTACATCTTTGTAGCGCCGCTGCAGGAAATGGCGCAGGGTGCCGGCAAGGCCCGGGTCCTTGGTGGCCACGCGGTAGGTCTTGCTGAGCCCGTCGGCGCGGATGATCGGGCTGGGGCTGGTGCTGGAACTTGGGGCCATCGGGGTCAGGTTAGGTCGGTGGGATGGCGGTGGGGGCCCAAGGCAGGATCGGGGTTGCTGTGCGCTGGATCGATGGCCATGACATCCCCTGCTGTGACTCTCCAGCCTTTGTTTGCCTTGGCCCTCGGCCAGGTGGCCCTGCCCGCCGATCCGCTCGAAGCCGCCGTCTTGATGCGGGCCATGTTGGCCCTGCGGGGGGAGGCGGAGTCCAACCCCGATCCGCTCTGCGCCTGGACAGGCGACCTCAACGGTGTCGATCAACTGCAGCGCCACGCCGCCTTCGCGCCCCTGATCAGCCGGTTGTATGGTCATGTCTGGACCTACTTGCAGCAGCTGGGATTTGATCCGGCGGCGCTGGCGCTGCATTTGCAGCGCTGCTGGCCGGTGGTGGGTGAGGCGGGCCAGGTGGTGGGCCGGCACCACCATCCCAATGCCCACCTGAGCGCTGTCTATTACCTCAATGGTGACGGCAGCGGCCGCAGCGGTTGCCTGCGCCTCTGGCCCCAGCGCCAGTACAACGAATTGGTGCCGGGCTTGGCGGTGGGCCACGGCGGGCCGATCCGCGCCGACGTTGCTGGTGCTAACCATGCCGGCGCCCAGCAGTGGAACGCCCCCTGGTTTGATGTGGCGCCCCGGGCGGGTTTGCTGGTGCTGTTTCCCGCCTGCATCGATCACGCCGTGCTGGAGAACAACGATGACGACGATCGCCGCTTTTCGATCAGCATGGATTTTGTGATTACAGCGCCTGCGGAACCCTCGGCGGGGGGGCGGCCGGAGTATCTGGCGCCCCATCCGGGCGGCTGGCA
>JBBASD010000109.1:0-8439 GCA_040399485.1 Cyanobium sp.
TGCCGCCCAAGGGCAACGCCAACTTCGCCTGGGTGCAGCACTTCATCCACCACCTGGCGCCGCAGGGCATGGCCGGCTTCGTGCTCGCCAACGGCAGCATGAGCTCCAACCAGAGCAGCGAAGGCGAAATCCGCCGCGCCTTGATCGAGGCCGATCTGGTGGACTGCATGGTGGCCTTGCCCGGCCAGCTCTTTTACAGCACTCAGATCCCGGTGTGCCTCTGGTTTTTGGCGAAAAGCAAGGCTGCCGACGGCCAACGGGGCTTTCGCGATCGGCGCGGACACACGTTGTTCATTGACGCCCGCAAACTGGGCAGCCTGATCGATCGGGTGCATCGGGAGCTGCAGGATGCCGACCTGGAGAGGATCAGCGGAACCTATCACTGTTGGCGGGGTGCTGACGGCGCGGGTGACTACGAGGATGTGCCGGGGTACTGCAAATCTGCCACCACGGCCGAGATTGCAGCCCACGGTTATGTGCTTACGCCGGGGCGGTATGTGGGGGCAGAAGAGGTGGAAGACGACGGCGAGCCGTTTGAGGAGAAGATGCCGCGGCTTGTGGCTGAGCTGGAGACTCAGTTTGCGGAGTCGGCGAGACTGGAGCAGGCCATCAGAGCCAATCTGAGGGGGCTTGGATATGGCGAGTGAGTGGGTGGAAATACCACTGGCTGCGGTGATGGACGTGAAGCATGGCTTCGCGTTTCCCGGTGAGAACATTCGCGATGAACCACCAGGCGACATTTTGCTCACGCCAGGAAACTTTGCCATCGGCGGCGGCTTCAAAGGCGACAAGTTCAAATACTTCGATGGCGAAGTCCCTGCCGACTACGTGCTTAGCGAAGGTGACCTCGTTGTCACGATGACCGACCTGAGCAAACAGGCCGACACATTGGGATATCCAGTCATTGTCCCGAAACCTAGTGGTCGTCGCTTCCTCCACAACCAGCGTCTCGGGAAAGTTCTCATCAAGAACCGAGCTGAGCTGGACAAAGGTTATCTCTACAATCTTCTGCGAACAACCGATTACCGCCACGAAGTTTTAGCGAGTGCGACCGGCACCACCGTTAAACACACTTCGCCCGGACGCATCCTCTCGTATAAGGCCAGGATCCCACCCCTCGCCTAGCAAAAAGCCATCGCGTCGGTGCTTGGGGCACTGGACGACAAGATCGAGTTGAACTGGCGGATGAACGCGACGATGGAGGCGATGGCGCAGACGCTGTTCCAGAGCTGGTTCGTGGATTTCGATCCTGTGCGGGCCAAGCTTGATGGGCGGCAGCCTGTTGGTCTCGATCAGGCGACCGCTGATCTCTTCCCTGAGACATTTGAAGAAACGGCCCTTGGCCACGTCCCGAATGGCTGGCAAGTGAAGTCGCTCGGAGAAGTCATCGAACTCGCCTACGGCAAGCCGTTGAAGGCGGAGGATCGAATGCATGGCCCTGTCTGCGTTTATGGAGCGAATGGACCGGTTGGCTGGCACGATGAGAAGCTTGTTTCTGGCCCCGGAATCGTTATCGGGCGCAAGGGAAATCCTGGCGTCGTGACTTGGGCGCATGGTGACTTCTACCCCATAGACACAACTTTCTACGTCGACCCCATTGGAACATGCCGCAGCCTTTACTTCTTATACTACGCGCTTTCGTTGCATAACCTAGCGAATCTCAGCGCTGACTCTGCTGTGCCAGGGCTGAACCGTAATCACGCCTACATGAGCAAGCAGGTCATCCCGTCGCAACCTGTGCTCACTGCCTTTGATTCGCAGATTGCTCCCATCTTTGCGGCCATGCACGCCAACGAAGAACAGTCCCGCAGCCTGGCGTTGGCGCGGGACACGTTGCTACCAAAACTTCTTAACAGCGAGCTAACCGTTCCGCTTAAGCCAAGTTCTGAATGAACACGAGCGCGACAACTGACGCCTTGCCGAACTACCAACGTGCCAGTGACCGTTGGCCGCAGGCGCCGGCGCTGGCTCAGTATTACGCTGCGATTAGTCATTGCATTGCGGGCAATGGGCATGGCATCGTCGAACATGTAAAGTCCTTTATTGAGTGCGTCTGCATAACAATCATTGGCGAGTTTGGGGAACCGCTCCCCTCTGCAGACCCAACGTCGACGCAGTTGTTCATCGCAGCACTAAAAGCACTTGGGCTTCAAAACTCACGCGGTGCCAGCAAGCTCGACAAAGTGCTGTCCGCATTCAACAAGATGTCGGATGCGCTGAGTGAAATGCGAAATGAGAACGGCCCAGTCGCCCACGGGAAAGACGGCTTTCTTGATGCCATAGAAGAGGATCATGCCCGCTCGTTCCTGCATACCGGTGACGCTATCGTTGGGGTATTGCTGAATGCGCTCGAGGGGAAGCAGCCCAATTTATTGGTGACTCGCGAACCATATGAGCGGTTTGCACATCTCTGCGAGCGAATTGACCGCTCTGTTGCTGTGAATTCAAGGGTTGAGTTCGAGGATGACTTGCCCGTTCTCATTATATCCCTCTCAATTGGGAACAAGCCCGAATCTATAGACCTCCGCATTGAGCCAAGTCGGCTTTTATACGGCATTGATCGCTTCGCTTTTGTACCCGTTCAGAGGGCGGGATAGCTCGAACTGAACTTCGCCCCCTCCCCTGAGCACTTGACGGCAGCTTGATTCCCGCTTGCATCTCAAGCAGAGACTGCATGTCATGGTCGCCCCTCCGGCCGGGATTTCAGAAGCGGACTGGTCGTCGTGGCCGGCTGGTGCCCGTCAGCTGATTTTGGCTCAGCAGCAGGAGATTGACCAACTCCGCAACCAACTCACCGCCCTGGCGACCGAGTTGGCGAGCCTGCGGGAGCGGATCAGCCGCAGCTCGCGCAACTCCTCCAAACCTCCCTCCAGCGATGGCCCCGGTTTCAAGCCGCCAGAACGCCGCAAGGGCAGTGGCCGCAAACGCGGCGGCCAGCTAGGCCATCCAGGATCCGGGCCGGAGCCGCTGCCGATCGAGCGGGTGGATGAGGTGGTGGAGCACCACCCCGATGCCTGCCGCCGCTGCGGCACGCTGCTGGATGGAGAAGATCCAGACCCATTGCGCCATCAGGTGGTTGAGATTCCGCCAATCACGCCGGTGGTGATCGAACACCGGCTGCACCGGTTGGTGTGCCCCTGCTGTTCCACCAGCACCTGCGCCACGTTGCCGGCAGATGTAGAAGCCAGTCCGTACGGACCCAGGCTCAGTGCTCTGGTGGGTTTGCTGGGCAGTGCCTTTCCCCTGAGTTTCAGCAAGACCCAGGCGTTGCTCGATCAACTGCTGGGAGTGGAGATCAGTCGTGGGGCGATCGCCACTATCCGCAAGCGCTTGAGCGCGACCTTGGCGCAGCCGATGACAGAAGCGCTGGAAGCCGCTCGTGCCCAGCCGGTGGCCTACGTCGACGAAACCGGCGCACCCACCGGCAATGCCGACGGCAACAATCCCACGGGCAAGCGGGGCTGGCAGTGGGTCATGGTGACGGCCGTGGTGACGGTGTTCATCCAAGGTCTGAGTCGCTCGACGGCCGCCGCCATCGAGCTGCTCGGGAGCACCTTTGGCGGGATTGTGGTGAGCGATCGCTTCTCGGTCTACAACCACCTCCCCCTGGAGCGACGCCAAATCTGCTGGGCCCATGTGATCCGGGATCTCACCGCCATCGCCGAACGCCCGGGCGCCAGCGCCGAATTCGGAGCGGAACTGCTGGAGTTGCAGCGGCAGTTGTTTGCCCACTGGCACCGCTACAAGGAGGGAGCAATCGATTGGCCCAGCCTGCAACAAGCCTGCGTACCGATCCGCCAGTCCTTTGAGGCTGCGCTGCGGCGGATGGTGGAGCTGAGCCATCAGAGCGGCGAGCGAACGCCGTGGGCCAAAACGGTCGGCACCTGCCGGCGGTTGCTGCCCGTGGCCGATGGTCTCTGGACTTTCTTAAAAATCAAGGGCATCGAACCCACCAACAACGCCGCCGAGCGTGCCCTGCGCCAGTCGGTGATTCAGCGCAAGATCAGCCATGGCGTCCAATCCCGCCAGGGCGCCATCTGCCGCAGCCGACTGCTCACCGTCACCACCACGTTGCGACAACAGGGCCGCGACGTCTGGCCATTCCTGGAGCAGGCGTGGGTTGCCTATCACCGCGGCGGGGAGATGCCATCGCTGTTGCCCGATCCCTGAGGACAGGAAGAACAACAGTCCGCATCTCTGCATGCTCAGTGGAGTGATCATGCGTGCATTCGGCCGCGTCAGCGCGTCCCGGGCTCTGAACGGGTACTCGCTTTTGTTGGTGTGCTTAGTGACGCACCCGAGACATTAGAAGAAGAGGATAATGATGAATTCGAGGAAGAGTCTCCACCCGCCGCTGAACCCACAACGGAAGCTGAGGCAGGCACCCAAGCAGTGCCGACCGCTGTTGTTGTTGTCGGCTCCTATTCGGGCGTGTTCGCCAATCTCTGTGATGGACTTCGTGCATTCGTCGTCAGCGAGGGCATCAGCGCCACCCCCAGCGATGAGCTGATGAATTCGCTGCTCGCGACTGCCGAATCGAACAGCGGCGTCGATTGGCAAACCCGCGAGAATCTCCAAGCACGGATGAAGATCGGATTCAGGCGCGTTCTGAGCAAAGAGGGAATTGATCCCACAAAGGCAGTGGACGCATCGGAACGGTTGCTCACATGGCTTAAAGTGAGTGCACCAGCAGGCACAAACGAAACGAATTCATGAGCCGCACCAAAGCCAATACAGAGTGCTCAATTCTTTTTGCTGGGCTAGTGTCGAATTCTGTGAGGAGAGACTTGAAACTGGGCTCTATGTGCAGTCGCTTTCCCTTCGCAATCTGACTGATGGCAGGTACTCCCAAGCTAGATTCGCGCGTGATGATGGAGAAAGCCATCATAGTGATGAAGCAATCCATCAAGGAGTCTCGCGCTGACAAAAAGGCGAGTCCGATGGTTGGTGCCGTGTTGCTGAAGTCTGATGGGACTGTGGAAACTGCACATCGCGGAGAGTTGAGGGAGGGCGATCATGCCGAGTTCACCCTCTTGGAGCGAAAGAATCGGGCGACCAAACTGGATGGGTCCATTCTTTTTGCCACCCTCGAGCCCTGCGCTCCCGGAGCTCGGAACCATCCGAAGCTGAGCTGTGCCGAACGCATCGTGAACGCACGCATCAAAGAGGTCTGGGTCGGCATCACGGACCCTGACCCTATGGTCGATCGCAAAGGGATCAAATTCCTTCAGGACCACGGTGTCATTGTTCATATGTTCGACCAAGACTTACAGCAGGAAATCCAAGAGGTGAACAAAGAGTTCATTGCACAGGCGCTGGAGCGGAAGGCTGCTGTGGAAGAGCCGGAAGAAGACAATGTTCTTTCTGCCTTAGAGCATCCGGTAATGACGGCGAACCTGAGCGATTTCTCAGCGGATGTTTTGAATCGCTATCGCTCGCTGGCAAATATCGGAGACACAGTTGATTCTCAAGACTTCCGGCGTCGGCTAGTTCAGCAGGGGCTTCTGATATCTGATGGAAGAGCTTTCGTTCCGTCAGGTTTTGGCATGCTTCTCTTTGGTAAATCGCCTCGTGAAATTATGCCGCAGGCTGGATTGCTGGGCACAATTCATAGGCCAGATGATACTGAAGAGATTCATGATTTTGATGGCCCGATGCTGCTTGTTCCAGAGCAGGCGCTCCAGTGGCTCAAAGACAAACTGCCCGATCCCATTGACCGCAGTGGTGCTCAGAGAAAAGTTGCGAACACGAGGATGTACGAATTGGCCCGTGAAGGCATCGTCAACGCCCTTGTGCATCGCGATTACTCCATTGCAGGTGGAAAGTGTCAGTTAGTTGTAACACCAGAAACGATCACGATCAGGAGTCCGGGCTATCCGGTGAAACCGATTGAGTTGAAGCAGCTACAGGATTTCAATGCACCGATGCTAAGCCGCAACCCGGTTCTCCACTATGTTTTCGCCAAGATGGAACTAGCCGAGGAACGTGGCCTAGGACTGAAGTCGATGAAGGCTCGGGCCTTCGATGGCGGGCTTCCCCTCCCTACATACGCATGGGAAGATCCATATTTGGTGCTCACACTGTATCTTAGTGCCAACAGCGCCATAACGGCACTGGACCCATCTATCCTCATTCAGTTGTCTTTGACAGAGCAGAATGGCTGGAAATATTTATCAAAGCTATCGGGTATTACCCAGAGCAATTACGCTAAGGAGCTGGGGGTCACGCCCCGCACGGCCCAGCGCCATCTGACGCATTTTGTCCAGCTAGGCCTGCTACGCAAAATCGGAAGTGGACCTGCTACCGAATACTTGAAGCCATGATCGCGACACCGATCACGACGCCGTGTCGCGATAGGCAGTCCATGTTGCAACCCAAGATGCGATCGCGACACCATGTCGCGATCCATGTCGCGATTTCCTGGAGCAGCCGATCTGGGCGTGATTTTCATCAAATCGCAAACCGTCTGCCCCATGAGCCTCATCGAATCCCTACGCCCGTTCGATCTCTCGAAAACGCTCCAGCACCTGACCCAGGCCGGCTTTTTGGAGTCCACCGGTGGGCGGGGTGCGGTTTACCACCTCCCCGGCGAACCGATCCCAACCCCAGACGACGTTTTTGGTCCGGCGTCCCGATTTTCGGTGCCCAGCTCCCCGAATTTGGCCGCCAGCTCCCCGAATTTGGCTGCCAGCTCCCCGAATTTGGCCGAAACTCGCGACCCTGACGGCTGTCTGATTTCGGAGCAGCTGTCTTTGCCTGTGGTCGATGATCTGGAGCCGCTCTCCCAAGCGTTGCGCTCACGGCTGGAAGGAATGGCCGCTGTGCCCCGAGCGAAGGGCAAAGTCGATCGTCAGGTGCTGATCGATGTTGTGCTGCAACTATGCGAAGGGCGATTCGTCACGCTGCGTTCTCTGGCAGAGCTGGTGCATCGGAAGCCAGATACACTCAGGGACCAGTACCTCAAGATGCTCGTCCGCCAGCGGCAGTTGAACCTGGCCTTCCCCAAAACTCCCAATCATGAGCGGCAGGCATACACATCTGTCAGCAATGTTCCCGAATGACCCTTACCGAATCCATGGTCGAAGAGGCCGCCATCGGCTGGTACGAGGCGCTGGGCTATGCCGTCCTCCCCGGCTCCCAGCTGGCACCCGGGGACCCGTCGGCGGAACGGGAATCGTTCAGTGATGTACTGCTGGTGGGCCGGCTGCGAGAGGTCATCCGCCAGCTCAACCCGGCCATTCCTGAGGACGCCCGAGAAGAGGCCCTGCGCAAGCTATTGCGCCTGGCTACGCCGTCGTTACTGCAGACCAACCGCGCTTTCCATCGTCTGCTGCGTGAGGGGGTGCCAGTGGAGTACCCCCGGCCCGATGGCAGCATCGCCGGTGACCATGTGCTCCTGGTGGATTTCAACAACGTTGCCGCCAACGACTGGCTGGTGGTGAATCAGTTCTCAGTGACTGACGGGCAGCACAACCGCCGGTCCGACTTGGTGGTCTTCCTTAACGGGCTGCCTTTGGGCCTGATTGAGCTCAAGAACGCCGCCGCCGATGGCGCCAACATCTGGAGCGCCTACGCCCAGCTGCAAACGTACAAAGCCGAAATACCTACCCTGTTGGGCTACAACGCCGTCCTGGTTGTGAGCGATGGCCTCCAGGCTCGTATCGGCTCAATCACAGCCAACCAGGAGTGGTTCAAGCTATGGCGCAGCAGTGATGGTGAAGCTGATGCCCCCGCCACAGAGCTAGAGCTGGAAACCCTGATCCGCGGTGTCTTCGCCCCGGAGCGTTTTCTGGATCTGCTGCAATACTTCATCGTCTTTGAAGAAGACCCGGATTCGGGCGACCTGCACAAGATCATCGCCAGCTACCACCAGTTTTATGCCGTCAACGCTGCGGTGCAGGAAACCGTGCGCGCCAGCGGCCTGGGCCCTGCTGTCCGTTCCCTCGGCGGTAAGCCCGGCGACCGCCGCGCTGGGGTGGTGTGGCACACCCAGGGCAGCGGCAAGAGCTTCTCGATTCTCTTCTATGCCGCCCGCATCGTGCGCCATCCGGCGATGCAGAACCCCACCCTGGTGGTGCTCACCGATCGCAACGATCTCGACGACCAGCTGTTCGGCCAGTTCCAGCGTTGCGCCGACCTCCTCGGCCAAACGCCCCTGCAGGCCGCCAGTCGCGAACACTTGCGCGAGCTGCTCAACCGGGCCAGTGGTGGCGTGGTGTTCACCACCATCCAGAAGTTCATGCCGGAAAAGGGCGAAGCGATGCCCGAGCTGAGCGCCCGGGCGAACATCGTGGTGATCGCCGATGAAGCGCACCGCAGCCAGTACGGCTTTGGCGGCAAGGTGAACGAAAAGACTGGGGACATGTCCTACGGCTTCGCCAGCAACCTGCGTGATGCCCTCCCCAACGCCTCCTTCATCGGCTTCACCGGCACGCCGAT
>JBBASD010000110.1:0-4307 GCA_040399485.1 Cyanobium sp.
AACCTGGCAACGCTGATGTACTCCACGAACCGCCTGGCGGAAGCGGAGCCCCTGCAGCGCCGCGCCCTGGCGATCGCTGAGGCCGCCTACGGCCCCGATCACCCACGTGTGGCCTTTGCCCTCAACAACCTGGCAACGCTGATGTACTCCACGAACCGCCTGGCGGAAGCGGAGCCCCTGCTGCTGCGCACCCTGGCGATCGCTGAGGCCGCATACGGCCCTGAGCACCCCGATGCCGCCACTGCCCTCAACAACCTGGCGCAGCTGCTGCAGGCCATGAACCGCCTGGCGGAGGCAGAGGCCCTGCTGAGCCGCGCCCTGGCGATCGATGAGGCCGCTTACGGCCCTGAGCACACCGATGTTGCCACTGCCCTCAATAACCTGGCGGAGGCGGTGTCCCTGGTGCTCCGCGCCCTGGAGAACGCCGAGGCCCCCTACGGCCCCGATCACCCCGATGTCGTCACTGCCTTCAACAAGCTGGCGGCGCTGCAAGCCAAGAACCGTCTGGCGGAGGCAGGGCACCTGATGCGCAGCTTCGTTGAGATCTTTGAGGCCGCCTTCGGCTCTGACCCCGAGGTGGCCACTGCCCTTAACAACCGGGCGCAGCTGCCTAAGGCCACGAACCGCCCCTGGTGGAAGTGGAACCCCTGATGCGCCACGCTCTGGCGATCGATCTGCAGGAGCCCCGATCCGCACAGCACTGGGAAGGCCTCGAAGGGCCCCCTTTTCTTCCATCCTCGTCAAATTAATCTATTTAAACACTGGTATCTCTCGCAATCAGCTAAGGCTCGACGGCTTGAACAGAAGACGGAGAGGAACGCGCTGAATCGTTTTCTTGATCTTCTCGCCCTACTTCTCTGTGGCCAGTTCAAGATCGTACCTATTCTGCAGATTCATCCATAAGGCAGCCTCAACGCCGAGCCACTGTTCCAGGCACAAGCCGGTGACGGTCTTCATGGCCCGTTTGCCGCTGATGAGCTGATCAATTTGCACCCTTCATGGCCACGATGTAACAGCGGTCATCATCCCCAGCCGCATGGCGCCAGGCTGCGGGGACTGGCAGCCTCCATCAGGAGGCAAGGCGTCCGCTGGAGCAAATTTGCCCTATGGGGCACTGGCAGGCGGGGGTGGATCGTTACCGGAGATCCTTGCCCACCGTGTTGTGACAGCGGTGGCATCGATGAAAGGAGACCTCCTCTCTCTCCACCCCCCCAGCCCCGTGTCCCCTCCCCCCAGCGCCGCCGGGCCGCCACCCGGCAGCGAGGAGCCGCCGGTTCCGCCAGAATTGCCAGCAACACCCCCCTCTTGGCCCAGCCTCGATCGCCTCGGCCTCACCCAGGCGATCGGCGGCCTCGCCCTCGGCCTGATCGCCCTGTTCACCTCCTATGACCACCTCACCTTCGCCGGGCGCAACCTCCCCATCCCCCAGCAGTGGGGCATCCCCCTCATCGCTGCCTCGGTGGCGACAGTTTTTGTCGATGCTCAACTGGCGTCGGGATCCCGACTACGAGCAGAGCATCGTGCTGCACGAGCAGCGGATGAAGCAGCTCGAGAGCGAGACCGAGCAACTGAGGCAAGAGAACGCCAGGGGCAGGCAACTGCTCGCCAAGATAGATGCGCTCTGCTTTCCGCCCGAGTCCTCCTCGATCCGAGCGATAGCAACCGAGCCCGGCTCCAAGCCTTCCTCTCCCTGATCGCTGGCGAGCGTCCTCCGGAGCAAGGCGGCGGGGGTTGAAGCCTCTGCGCCATCAGAGGCCTATGACAATTGGAGCCCGATGAGAACATTGGTTTTAAGGCCTCCGCCCGCGCCGGGATGTCGCCTGCCTTCAGCTAATCGCCACTGCTTCCGCCAGACTCAAAAGACCGCCTGAGGACTCAGGCCGGCATCGGCCGCCTCGGTCTTGACCGGCTTCGTCTTGACCGGCTTGGTTACTCCCTAGACATCGCTGGTCTGGCCATCGGCCTGATCAGCTAGACCTTGCAGCTGAGGCAAGATAACGGCAGAGAGAAAGCCTTGAGCGCCTTCATCAGGAGGCTGTGCTTTCCGCCCATGGCCCGCTAATTCGGCTACCGACTTGTTCGGCTCCTGCAATTCAGCCACCAGAATCGCGCCGGGATGAATGGGATGAATCGGGCCTTTTTCCGGCCACTCAACGCAGATACGCCACTGCTGATTGATGCAGCTGCTGAAGTGCCCCTTGCGGTCTCGGCCCTGGGCCAGGTTCAGATGGCTGTGCAGCTTTACGCACTCGCTGATCACCTGCCCGCGCACCTCGGGGTTGGCGCGCAGCACGGCCCGCGGGCCGGGGCCACCCCGCAGCGCCATCCGGCACTCAAACACGATTAGATAGTCGGCCGCCCGGTTCCCGCCCCTTTGATGCGCAGCACGTGGCTGGAGTCCTCGGGGCCGGCGCGGCGAATCGTGGCCAGCACCTTGAGTTCCGGCGCTGCCACGATCAGCACCGGTTTGCCGGTGGCCTCCTCCAGCTCAGAGAGGGCCTGGTTAGCGGAGGGAAGGAATTCGCGACTGCCCCGTCCGGTGGGCTCTGGCATCGGTGGCTCCGGATCCCGGCGCAGGCAGGGTCACGGTAGCCAGGGGGAAAGGGGAAGCCCTATCCAAGTCGTGTCCTGAACAGGCACCACCCCGTCAACGACCTCGTTTTACTGATCCCCATGGCAATCTCCCCAATGAAGCGAGGGCCAGACTGCGAGGGGCTGGAGTTCTTGCCAATCTGGAACCAGCCGCCACTTTCCGCCCTTCCCCATGCCCCGGCGCTCCTTCTCCGACAGTTCCCGTGGCGATGAGCAGCTGGTCCGCCAGCTTCCAGCCCTGTTGCGCCAGCACCGGCCCGATCTGATGGTGGGCGAACACCTCTATCGCTCCCCGGCGGGCTTCACGAGCTGGAGCGGCCATTGGGCCAAGGCGGTGGCGGTGGAGCTGGCCCTGGAACAATCCGAATCGATCGCCGACCACGTGGGCATCTGGGGGGCCAAAGTCTGCCAGTGGGCGCGGGAGATCGGCGCCGAGCCCCGCTTCCTCTCGCCCGCCCTGGCCCAAGCGTTTCTGCAGACCGAACAGCCCACACTCACGCCCGATCTGCCCCGCGACATCAGCTGCTTCCGGCTGCTGCTGCCCAAGGGCACGCTTTTTAGCGAGGAGGGCCCGGAGATTCGCTCGGTGGTGGTGGCCGAGGTGCGGGCAATGCAGGGCTGGCTGCCGGATAACTTCCAAACCGCCGGTGGCGGCCTGGCTTGCATCGGCCTGGGGGAGGACGGCTCCACCTACCTGGCCAGCAACCTGCTTGATCCCGTCGCCAGGGCCCAGCAGCCGGCGCACACCGACTTCAGCCCCACGCTCTGGGACTGGGATGCCGGCCAGGTGCCGTTGCAGGGCTTCCGTTGGCTGCCGATCAGCAACGCCCACTTGCTGGCCGTGGCGGACCTGGGGACCGATGGCGTCCACCTGGATCCATGGAGGCCAGCCATGCCCTTCATGGCCCGCCCTCCTGACTCAGGGGCGCTGGCTGAGTCTCAAGCTGAAAACCCTTTGCGCGTAGGCGGAGATTGATCTCTTCTGCTGCCTTAGTTGCGCGATTTCGGAGCTCGTCAGCCGTTCGGAAACCACTGAGATAGCTGGCTTCGTTGGCGGTGAGGGCACCGGGGTCGATGCCGAAGGTGTGTTGGATGGCATCAGGGAACCTCTCGCGCAAAAGGCGGATCACCAGGGCTTCAGGCTTGAGGCGCTTGATCCGGCCGGCGTTCACCAGCGTAACGACAGCGGCCACCTGGCCGCCACCGGCCTGGATGTAGTCGGCCAGTTCGGCCAGGGTGCCGCCCAGGCAAATCACGTCGTCGACCAGAACGTAGGCCGTGCCTGCTGTGACGGGCCCATCGAACTGGGGACGCAGCAGCAGGCGCTCCATCGCTTTGGCGCCGGTGTGAAACACACGGGAGGCCTGGACGATCTCGGTTTCCACTTCGCCGTGGAGGATTTCAGCGCAGGCACTGGCGAGCATCAGGGGAATGGCGTTATCGCCCGTGGCCTCACGGGCGTAGGGGGCCACGTAGGAGAGCTCCAGCGGAAGCTTGCTCTGCAGGCCAGAAAGGAACTCGATGGCCAGATCCCAGACCAGGTCAATGGCGGCGTCTTTTTCGCCAGCTTTGGCCTGGCGGTAGGCGGGGTGGGCTTTGAGTGATCGGTCGTCATCCCACAGCGAGTGGGGCAACGCTGCGGCGTCGGGAAACGGATGGCTGCGAATCCGCATGCCTCAACCCTCTCCCCGCTGCCTTGCCCTGGCTACTTCCTT
>JBBASD010000110.1:4407-8409 GCA_040399485.1 Cyanobium sp.
ATTGGGTTCATTGCCTCGATCAGCCTTTGTTTTGATGTCAAATGGCTTCCAGCGCAGGATACAGGCTTTTTTTCTGCAGCCTTTGCGCAGGGTGGCGTTGAGGAACGGGCTAATATTGAGGCGAACCCCATCGTTAAACTAGTTCTGGCGCAGCCAGTCGTCTAGAGGAGCAGCCGCTTTCTTGGCATCATTGGCCACAGCTGTTTCCTGAAGAAGTTCCCGTTCTTTAGGCCTTGGTGACGGATTGGGTGAGGGCGCCGGTGTGGCTGGGCAAGGACTACCAGCTGCAATGCCAGCCGGCTGCAACCGCAGGCACCACCAAAGGCAGCTGGCAGCTGGGCCACTGGCGTGCACTCTCGCCGCTGGTGGGTCCGGTGGCCGCTCCGATGGAATGGGTGGAGCCGGTGCTGGTGGGGTGAGCCAAAACCGTTCTCTGTCCTGCCCCAACCACTGAACCCCAGCAGTCCCTCACTCCTCCTCAGCCGCGCCCAAGGTGATGATCTTGATCTGCTTGCGGCCCAGCTTGATCTCGAACTCATCGCCGGGTTTCGGGCCCAGCTGGGCGGTGTAGGCCTTGCCGACCATCAGGTTGACATTGAACTGGATTTTGGTGGCATAGCTGAGGCTGCGGCATGGCTTCCCCTTGCCGCCACTGCTGCCGGCACCTAAGTGCATGCCGTTGGCTTCCAGCAGGGCCTCGTAGAAGGCGGTGAAGTTCAGGCGCTCGGTGCCGACCTTTGTGATGCTGACATAGCCGGCGGAACTAACTATATCGGATTTCGAGACATCGCCGCGTTCCTTGGCCTTGGCGAGCAATTCAGTGTGGAGGAGCATGGTGAATGGCTTGGGATGATGGACTAACGCCAATGGCCAACTGCCATGCAGCCAGGTCTGCGGCGAAGGCCAGAATCGAACTGTTGCCAGCAATCACAAGGATGCCAAGGGCCCGGGGCCCATGGATCAAACCTCTGCCAGATCATTCCTATTCTCCTTTTCTCGCCTGACCAAGGCCGCAGTAGGCGCAGAGGTTTGGTTAAGCCAAGCCCAGCTTCTTGCGACATTGGGCAAGTTTCATTTCCGAGATAACAACACGGCTCTGATCAACGCGCCCAAAAATATCTCCCTGGCGTGTCTCCGCCAAGGCCTTCTCAAACCAGACGTTCGCCGCTTGCCAATCCCCCTGCTGATAGGCGCAGTGGCCGAGCTGATGCAGGCTTGTCCCAAGGCTTTCGTGGTTCACGCGGCCGTACAGGTCGCCCTGGCGCATCTCCGCCACCGCCTGTTCATACCAGCCGGCCGCCGCGGGCCACTGCCCCTGCAGGTAGGCGCAGTTGCCGATCCCATTGAGGTTGTCGCCCAGGGCCAGGTGATCGAGATCCGCTTCGCGGCGAATCAGTGCCGCCGCCGCTTCGAACCAGCGGCTCGCCTCTGCAAACTGCCCCAAATCAAAAAGCCCTTCCCCAATGTGATTGCACCCGTCTGCGCTCAGTCCCTCGGGGTGCTGCCGCCAGAAGTCCCAGCCCAGCTGGTGGCACTGCAGAGCCGCGAGCGCCTCCCCATCGGCGGGTGCCTCCTCCAATCGTTTGGCCGCCTTTCCCAGGGCCGCCGCCACCGCTGGCGCCAGCTCCTCCGCGCCGATACCCACCAGCCGCTGCGGCGTTTGGGCTTCCACAAATTGCACCAGCAACTGGTGCATCGTCAACCGCCGTTCCCCCTGGAGGAGGTACAGATCACGGCAGGCATCCACCGCGTTACGCACCACCGCTTCTCCTTGGAAGCTTTCCGCCAACGCCGCCACCAGCTCGGCTTCCACTAGGGCGTTGGGGTTGAACCAGCGGCCGGCCGCCTGCAGCAACAGCCTTGCGGCGGCATCCAGGGCGTGCCAGGCGATCGAGAAGCTATCGATACCCTCCTTGCTCAACTGCACCAGTTGGCCTTCACTCAGCCGGCCGTGGCGAGACTTGCGGGCCAGGGTGCGGGCGGTGGGCAGCAGGTGCACCGGCAGGCCGCCGAGCTCCGCGATCACCCTTTCACCCACCTGCTCCGCCACCGCCTGACCGGCGACGCTTGCGAATACCGCCAGGGCCGTAGGGGGATTCAGCCGCTGCAGCCCCTCGGGTCGCCACACCTCCACCAGCGGCGGCCCCCAGTCCCGCGAGGTGGAGCTGAGCAGCACATGGGCCTGGCCAGCGGGAGGCAGGAAGCGCTGCACCTGCTCCTCGTCCGTGGCGTTGTCGAACAGCAGCAACACCTTCTCCTTCGCCAGGTGCTGGAGCACCTCGATCGCCTGCTCCTCCAGGGGGCCCTCCAGCCACGCCATCTGCCAGCACTGCCGGCCGAGGTTGGCGAGCTCCTGCGCCAGGTTCAAGCGGCAATCGATCCAGTAGCGGCCGGCGGGATAGCGGGCTTCATGGCGCCGGCCGTATTCCCGCAGCAGCTCGCTCTTGCCCACTCCCGATTCGCCGTGCACCACCAGCCGGCGGTTGTTGCCCGGCTCGCCCAGGCGGGAATCCAGCTCCGCCAGCTCCTGCTCCCGGCCCATCACACCCACCCCCTGGGGTGGCGGGGCGATCGTGGAAAGGATTCGTTGGCGCTTGGGTTCGCTGGCGGGGTAGACGTAGTTGACCGTCTGGGCGTTGTTGATCAACTCGTTGTGCACCACCGCACCGCCCGAGGCCAGCGTCAGATTTCCCCCGGCGCTGGTCTGCTGGAGGGATTGGTTGTCGTTGCCGCTCACCGTCTGGCCGGCAATTGGCGCCCCGGGCGCCGGCGGCAGGGGTTCCGGTGCTAGTGATCCTTTTGAGGCCGGCTCTGGTTTCAGGCCCAGACTCTCCCGCCAGGCCTTGAGGTTCTTCTGAAAGGGTTCCCCCAGAAGGAACATCGCCCCCATAACCCCGCCTGCGCTCAACAGCCAAGCCGGGGCACCGAGTTCGCGGGCGAAGGCGAGCAACGGGTTGCTGTTCTTGCCTCCCTGGGCGGCCGGAGGGCTGGCGGCGGCAGGGGTCTTGGGTTCTGCGTGGCTGGGCCTAATCGCTGCTCCCAGGGCGATCGCCAGGGCCAGAGCCGCAAGCCAGCCACTCCGGTGGGGTTCGCGTCTCGCGGAGGGGCGCAAAGCCTGGGGAAGCGGTGGATGTAAAGCAGTCTGGACAAGTGAGCGACGCACCCGCCTGTTCAGTGCCGCCGCTGGGGAATTCGCGCCGTTGGGAGCTGTGGGGAGGAGCGGTTGTGTTGGTGATGTTGTGAGAACCACAGCCGTGTAGGCATGGCATCAAAGGGCTTCAGGCAACTGCAGCCAGTGCAGACGGCCGCTCTCGTCACCGGCGATCAGCAGGGGGCGGGTGGGGTGTGTAACCAGGGCGGTGATGGCGGCATCGGCCACGAACAGCACCCGGGGCGCGCCCTCGGGTTGGTTTGGGTCCCACAGCCGGATGGTGTTGTCGACTGAGCCGGAGGCGAGGCGCCCATCACCCAGCACCGCCAGGGAGATCACCCAGCCCTGATGCCCCTTGAAGACCCGTCCGCAGGCACCGCTGGCCGGATCCCACAGCCGGATGGTCTTGTCGCCAGAGCCGGAGCCGAGGCGCCCATCGCCCAGCACCGCCAGGGCCCTCACAGAGCCCTGATGCCCCTCGAAGACCCGTTCACAGGCGCCGCTGGCCGGATCCCACAGCCGGATGGAGTTGTCGCCCCTAAACCGGGCAGAGCTGGAGGCGAGGCGCCCATCGCCCAGCACCGCCAGGGCGAACACCTGGCCCTGGTGCCCCTTGAAGACCCGTTCACAGGCGCCGGTGGCCGGATCCCACAGCCGGATGGTGGTGTCGTTTGAGCCGGAGGCGAGGCGCCCATCGCCCAGCACCGCCAGGGCGTTCACCCAGCCCTGATGCCCCTCGAAAATCCTTTCGCAAGCGCCGGTGGCCGGATCCCACAGCCGGATGGTGTTGTCATAGGAGCCGGAGGCAAGGCGCCCATCGCCCAGCACCGCCAGGGCCCTCACCGAGCCCT
>JBBASD010000111.1:0-2343 GCA_040399485.1 Cyanobium sp.
CCTGCCGGAGCGGGCACGGGTCGCCTTGCTGCGTCAGGGGCTGGTGGCGGAGGGCCCCATGGCTGGGCCTGGGGTCAGCGGCGATTGGCTGCTCTGGTGTCGCGGCACTGGCCAACTGCCCCCCCAGGGCGGCGGCGAACTGGAAGCCCGCACCTTGCAACGTCGCTGGCAGACCCTGCAGGACGCCAGGGCGGCCTTGGGGCCTCCCAGTTGCGAACCGCTGACCTGGGGGGACTGGCAGGCGGCGCCCCAGTGGCAGGGCGACAGCGTGGTGGTTTGCCACCCCGCCAAGGCCAGCACGGCCCAATTTGTCGATCTTTGGCTGCAACTGGTATATGCCGCCGCCTGCGCCACTTCGCCTCGCCAGGGGGTGTTGATCGCCCGCGACAGCCACGATGGCTTTGCTGCAGCCCTCACCTTGGAGCCCCTCGACTGCGAGGCAGCCCGGCTGGAGCTGGAGCGGTTGGAGGCCCTTGCCCGGCGGGGAAGGCAGGTGTGCTGGCCGGTGCCGCCGGATTCGGGTTGGGCCTGGGTCAGCCACGAGCAGGCCAAGGCCGGCAGTGGCGACGCCCGGGCGGCGGAGGTCTGGGAGGGCCATGTCCGCCGCAGCGGGGAACGGCTAAGGGAGGAGATGGTGGTCTGCTTTGGCGCCGATCTTCCCGCCAGCAGCTTGATCGATGGGGACTTTGGCCCCTTGGCCGCCCAGCTCTACGGCCCGATCCTGGCCGCCATGGTGAAGCCAAAGGACAGGCCAACGGTGACGCCATGAGCCCGCGATTGCAACCCTTTGAGGCCAACAGCTTTCCCCTTGATTGCGGCATTCGCCTGCTGGAGGCGAGCGCCGGCACCGGCAAGACCTTTGCCTTGGCCCACCTGGTGTTGCGCCTGGTGACTGAGGAGGGCCTGAGCCTGCGCCGCTTGTTGGTGGTCACCTACACGGAGGCGGCCGCCGCCGAGCTGCGCGATCGCATCGGTCGGCGGCTGCAGGAGGCCTTGGCCTCCCTGGCAGGGCCGGCTCCCGATGGGCCCAGCGTCGATCCTGTGTTGCACGAGTGGCTGGAGCGGTTGCCACGTCAAGGTGAGAGGCCCGTGGATCGCCTGCGGGGCATGCTGCTGTTGGCCCTTGAAGAGCTCGATGGCGCCGACATCACCACCATTCACGGTTTCTGCCGCCGCACCCTGGAGCGCCAGTCCCTGGAAGCCGGCTGTTCGCCCCAGCAACAGCTTGAGGGGGATGCCAGCCGCCTGATCGAAGAGGTGGTGCATGACTACTGGCAGCGGCAGGTGCTGCCCTTACGCGCCC
This sequence comes from Cyanobium sp., assembly GCA_040399485.1. Taxonomy (GTDB): domain Bacteria; phylum Cyanobacteriota; class Cyanobacteriia; order PCC-6307; family Cyanobiaceae; genus Cyanobium. The sequence goes on from JBBASD010000111.1 coordinate 1,304, forward strand.
CAAGCCTTGCCGGTTTGGGGGCCTGCGGGGTCAGCCCAGAAGCCCTCGCCTCCCTGCTGCGGCGCCTGGATGGCGATCCGGCCCTGGCGCTGGATCCCCTGCCCGCCGGCCTGGACCTGGAGGTGCCCTTCGCCGACCAGTGGCCCGCCCTCTGGCAACGCAGCTGGGGCCTGTTTCGAAAGGAGTGGGAGCTGCGGAGTGAGGCCCTGCAGCAGGATTTTGAGGCCGCCGCCGAGCAATGGCACAGCGCCACCGGCGCCAAAACCGGTTTGTATTCGCGGCGTTTTCGCAATGGCGGACCCCGGGCCAAGGTGGAGGCTTGGTTGACCGTTAGCGAAGCCCAGGTCGCCGCCGGCGATTACGAGGCGGTGCTGCAGCAGAAGCCCCTCACCGACATCTTCCATCCCGGCGCCTTCAGCTGTCAGGCCCGCAAGGCCGAGGGCCATGGGTCGGCTCCCAGCCTGCCCCAGCGCCCCCTGCTGGAGGCGGTCGCGGCCCTGGTGGATGGGCCGGCGGAGGCGTTGCTGGCCCACGCCTGCCATTGGGGTCGGCGGGAGTTGCGCCAGCGGCGGCAGCGGGGCGGGGCCACCAGCTTTGCCGGCTTATTGGAGGCCCTCGATCCGGGGGTAGGGGCCCCTGGTGAGACCACTCCCCTTTTGGCTGCCGTGGCGGCCCGCTACGACGCGGCCCTGATCGACGAATTTCAAGACACCGATCCGATCCAGTGGCGCATCTTGCGCCAAGCCTTTGGGGCTGGAGCCCATCGTCTTGTCATGGTGGGGGACCCGAAGCAGGCGATCTACCGCTTCCGTGGTGGGGACCTGGCCACCTACCTGGCGGCCCGGGGCGAAGCGGAGGCGTTGTATCAGCTCGATGAGAATCGGCGCTCGACGGCGGAGTTGATCAACGGGCTCAACCGCCTCCTGGCCCCCGGACTGCTGCGCTCGGGCCTGGAGGTGCCAGCGGTGCTGGCCCGGGCCGATCGCTCCGGGCCGCCTGGGCCGGCGATCGAGTTGCTCTGGCTCGGTCCCAAGCTGGAG
>JBBASD010000111.1:2443-8390 GCA_040399485.1 Cyanobium sp.
GCAGCCCGAGGGCAAGCAGCCCAAGGACAAGGCGCCGAGCCGCACGGAATGGGAAGGGCGCTTGCCCGGCCTGATCGCCGCGGCCACCGCCGATTTGCTGACCCGCCGACCCCTGTTGTACCAGGGCGGCCATTCACGCCCTCTGGGCCCGGAGGATATCTGTCTATTAGTGAGCCGCCACCGCCAGGCGGAAGCCTTGCGGCAGGCCCTGCAGCGTCAGGGCATTGCCTCGCGGTTGGTCAGCCATGCTGATGTCTTCGCCACGGCGGGGGCCACCCTGTTGCAGCGCTTCCTGGATGCCCTGGCCGATCCGGCCGATCCCAATCGCCTGCGGCTGCTGGCGGCCTCGCCCCTGATCGGCTGGAGTGCCCGCAGCGTTCAGGCGGCGGATCCAGGCCGTTGGAGTGCCCTGGCGGGCCGGCTGCAGGCCCTGGCCGCCGGGCTGGAGCGTCGCGGCCTTTTGGGGGTGCTGGCGGACCTGCTCGGCAGTGACAACCTGGCCCGGCTGTCGGATGGGGGAGGCCGTTCATTGGCAGATCTGGAACAGGTAGCCGGGCTGGTGGAACGCCAGCGCCATGCCGAGGGCCTGGGGCCAGCCGCCCTGGCCGATTGGCTGCGGCGGCTGCGCCACAGCGAAGATCGCCCCTTGCCGGAGGACCATCAGGCCAACAGCGACCGCATCGACGGCGCCGTGGCTGTCGTCACGATCCACCGCAGCAAGGGCCTGCAGTTCCCGGTGGTGATCTGCCCCTATCTCTGGCAGGCTCCCGGCGCCAGCCGCGGCGGCGTGGCGCCCCTGGGTTGCCGTTGGCAGCCCCTGAACGCGGCCCAACCGCACCTCGATCTGCACCTGGATCGGCGCTGGGGCGTCGGATATGCCGCCCACAGCCAGGAGCGTGCCGCCGAGCAGGCCGAGGCGGAGCGCCTGGCTTATGTCGCCATGACCCGGGCCGAACACCTGCTGGTGCTGGCCTGGGGGCCGGTGGCCCAGCAGGGGGCCAGTCCGCTACTGCCCTGGTTGTTCCCCGCAGAGCCCCTGGCTACCCCCGACCACGACCCCCTCGATGGGGTTTCCGCCCTGGAGTGGCGGCGGCGGCTGGAGCAGCAACTGGCCCAAAGGGCCCTGCCCGCCCGCCTGATCGATCCGCCCCCTGCCCCAGACGAGGTCATTGCTGCGGTGGGCAATGGGGCGCCCCCCCTGGCCCTGGGTCCCGTGCCGCTGCGCCCTTTCGATCGCCGCTGGGGCCGCGCCAGCTACACCGCCTGGACCCACGGGGCGCCCGAGCCGGGCCGTCCCGTGATGGCCTCGGGGGTGGCCCCCCAATCCCTCGACGAGGGCAGGGACACCCTGGATCCCAGCACCGAGCTGGAGGAGACCCTGCTGGGCGGGATGGCCCCAGCTGCGGGGCCGGTCCCTGGCCCCCAGTGGCCAGACAACGGTCCGTTGGCGGACTTTCCCCGTGGGGCCGCCGCCGGCGATTGCCTACACCGCATTCTGGAAGCTCTGGACTACAGCATCCCTTGGCAGTTGGAATCGGTGGGGGAGCAGGTGGGGGCAGAACTGCGCCGGGCGGGGCTGGCATCCCAACCCATCGAGCCCTTGCTGGCGGGTTTGGAGCAGGTGCGTCTCACCCCGTTTGGGGGGCCACTCGGGGGCCTGCGGTTGGCGGATTTAGCGGCGGGCCAGTGGCTCAACGAGATGAATTTCGATCTCACCCTGGGTTCGGTGCGGGCCGAGGCCCTTGCCGCCGCCTTTGCCGATCACCCCGGTGGGGCCTTCGCTGCCGATTACGCCAATCAGGTGGCCCAGTTACCGATTGCCAGCCGGGGTTTCCTCACCGGCTCCATCGACCTGCTGTTCCAGGCCCCTGATCCAGCCGGTCGGGGTCGCTGGTGGGTGCTCGATTGGAAGAGCAATTGGTTAGGACGCCGGGACAGCACGGGCCGGCCCGTGGCCTGTGGGCCCAGCCATTACGACCGCGGGGCGATGACTACCTTGATGGCGGCCAATCACTATCCGCTGCAGGCCCATCTTTATCTGGTCGCCTTGCATCGCTACCTGGGCTGGCGCCAGCCCGGTTATCAGCCCGAGCGGGATTTGGGGGGTTACGCCTATGTCTTTCTCCGCGGTGCCCCCGGGCCCGTGGCGCCGCAGGATTGGGGCGCCAGAGTCCCTGGCAGCACAGATATCCCCGGCATGGTGGTGGAGTGCCCCCCTCTGGCTCGCCTGCTGGCCCTCGATGGGGCCCTGGCGGCGCCGGAGAGCAGGCAATGACTAACCAACCAGACCCCACCAGCCCAAACCCCAGCCCTGACCCCAGCCCAGTCACTCCGGTCGAGGTGGATGACGCCGCGCAAACCCAGAACCCAGCCTGGCTCTCCGCCCTGCAGGAGTCCCTGGTCGAAGCCCTGCCAAGGCTCTATGGGGTGCCGGCGGATCCGATGGTCAGCGAGGCGATTGCGGCCTTGACCTTGGCCTTGGCGGCAGGGGAACTAGAATGCCCCCTCTCCCTTTCGCTGCAGCAGGGCCAAGGATTAGCCCAGGCGGATCGGCCCGATTCGCTGGCCAGCCTGCAGCGCTCAGCCCTGGTCCAAGCCAGCGACAGCCCCCTTGTTTTGGAAGACCAGCGGCTGGCTTGGCGCCGCTGGCAGCAGCGCTTGCAGCAGGTGCTCGATGCCCTGGTGGAAAGGGCCCAGGCCCCACCGCCGGCCTGGCCGGCTGCGGCAGGGGAGCCGGTGGCAAAGGCGGCGGCGGCAGGGGAACCAGCGGCTGGGGATTCTGCGGCAGATGAACCCTCGGCAGGGGAGCCTGCGCCAGCAGCGGGGACCCTGGCCGCGGCCAGTCCTGCCGCCCCCCTCGACGACCAACAGCGACGGGCGGTTGGGGCGGTGTTGGCCAAGGGTTTGGTGCTGCTGGAGGGGGGCCCAGGAACGGGCAAGACGAGCACCGTCGCCGCCATGATCAACGCGGTGCAACAGAATTGCCCCCAGGCCCGCATTCACCTGGCGGCCCCGACGGGCAAAGCGGCCGCCCGCCTGGGCCAGGCCACTGGCGATCGCCATCCCTGTTCGACATTGCACCGCTTGCTGGAGCAACGGGGCGACCGTTTTTTGCGCAACCGCCACCATCCCCTGCGGCTGGATCTGCTGATCGTCGATGAGGTGTCGATGGTGGATCTGGAGTTGATGGCGGCCCTGCTGGAGGCCTTGCCCACCAGCTGCCGGCTGGTGTTGGTGGGTGATCCGGCCCAATTGCCGCCAGTGGCCCCCGGTGCCGTGCTGGCCGCCCTGCAGCGACCCGCGCCCCGGGCGGCCCTGGGCGATGCCGCCGTGCGCCTGGAGACCACCTATCGCCATGCCGGATCCATCGCCGCAGTGGCGGCGACCTTGCGTCAGTGGGCCGGGGCGAAGGGGCCGGATGCCCCCACGGTCCCTGGAGCCGAGGCCCTGCTGGAGCTGTTGCGTCCCCAGCTGGAGCGCCTGGGGCAGGGCGACAACCTGCACTGGCTCGAGGTCCCCTGGACCGGTTGGAGCGCCTCCCTGCCCGAGCCGGTGCGGCAACGGCTGCAGCAGCACCGCCTCAGGCTGGCTGAACTTGCCCGGCGGGTCGGTGCCCAGGAGGCCGGAGCCCAAGGGGCCGGGGATCAGAAGGCGGCGGATCAGGCGGCAGCAGTGCAGGCTTTGTTGGCCCAACGCGATCGGCTGTTGCTACTAACCCCCCAGCGACGGGGACCCTGGGGGGTGGAGACCCTGCATCGGCTGCTGTTGGGGGATGCCGCAGCGGATCCGGCCCGCTGGCCCTGCGGCACCCCCGTCATTTGCCTGCGCAACCGCGACGATCTGGGCCTGGCCAATGGCGATCTGGGGGTGGTGGTGGGTGATGCCCCCGCAACCAGCCCAAACTCCAACCTGGATTCCAACCGAGATTTCCAACGCTGGTTGGTGTTTGGTTCCGATCCCAGCCAACGACTCCATCCGGCCCAGTTGGCCGGTGCCGTGGAACCGGCCCTGGCGCTCACGGTGCACAAGGCCCAAGGCAGTGAGGCGGAGGAGGTGATCGTGCTGGTGCCCCCCGGCGAACCGCGGGATCCGCGCTTGCTTTACACGGCGTTGACTAGGGCACGGCAACGGGCTCTGTTGGTGACGAGCAGGGCCACAGGTCCGGCTTGAACGAAGTCGCCTAGCGCCAGCTTTGGCGCGATTGGGCGGTGGGGGGTCTAGACTGTTAATTCATCTTCCGGTGATTTCAGGCAATTACCCGTAACTGAGCCAGCCTCCCAAGGATACGGACCGGAACGAAACGTTCTATTTGCGGGAGCTGGTAGAGCAGGTACAGACGACCTGGAAGATGCTTACTTGGGCGCTGCAGCACTGAGGCCCATCCCCGTTCTGGTGAGTCAACCATTCCTTTGGATCATATGATGAGAGATTATAGCTTGGAAATTTGAGTTCACCCCCGCCAGATCGCTCGGTACCTGAATGACATGGCCTCCAGTTGCAGTGATCCTTGCCAACTTGGCAAGAGCCTGACTGAAAATATGTCGGGCTTGTGGCTTTGACGTGTGATCTGCTTAATCCACGATTACCGCTTAGTTGTGCTGGTGGTGCGGATTAATCACCGCTGCACGGTGTATAAAGCCAAGGTGCTTAGGCAGGCCTCCGACGAAATCAAATATGAGCAGTAAAGCCCCGACCGGCTGCCGCGTCTTTTTCCCCCTCTAGACAAATCCTGTGCGTTCTGGTGCCCCCTGCAAGCCCTCGGTAGAGACACTCTCAAGGTATTGGAGAAAATAATTCACATATCTAATTAAGCGAGGCTCGGTACTCTTTCCCGTCAAAGAGGCATTGAGCCGTAGATTCTTGGTAGCCATCGAAGCCATTGCGTGCTCGGAAATGGGTTTCCGCAACCCATCCTTTTCCAGATTTGACATCGATGATCTGAGTGTCAATTCGCTGGTAACTTCCTGGGTTTGTTAATTGATTTTTAATGGCTTTGTCGCAGTTGGAAGCGCCGACATACATTCTTTCGCCAACCTTGACACCAATCGACCCTTGTTGGATGCTGCTCTGGCTGCTCGATTCTGTTTTCTCGCGTGGGATGATGCCACTTTCTACAAGCTTACCTTGAACAAATGAAAGCATTAGCGCCAAGCCCAAAATAGGGCCAAGAATTTTAATAAGCGTTATAAGTCTTGACTTGTTTGAAGGTGAATTTCTTGTATCAGGTGTTTCGGGCATTGACTGGGGATAACTTGACTAACATTACCAGCATTTTCTTGCCTTTATATGATTTGGTCCGTCTTCATGACGGAGGTGTGGGCTAAAGAACGGCAGAAGTGGCCACTCTTAGACCCCACCCGATTGACTGGCCAGAAGGCCCCCCGCTGACATCGAAAATCCAGTCCCCAACAGGATTAGGTGGTATTTACAAAAAAGCATTCTTAATATTAGCCCCTGACTATTCTTCCAAGTAGAGCGGAAAATTCACTCAAGTATCGATTCAATAGAGCTACTCTGCTTACCAGAACTAAAATCTGCACCCTACAATTGACACCAAGCGCTCTGCACTGGATGGCAGAAATGGTGCTTATCAGAAAGCCGGCAGATGACTAAGATCCTAGTCCTGAATTGGACTTTGTGACTATAGTCGAGCTGACCCCAGACCTGAAAAACGCCAGCAGGTGAACCGAGAGACAATGCAACATGCTATTCAATTCGATATCCAACTTCTGAGCGGCCAGTTCGATTGTCTGCCGAAGCCGAGTACCAAGGCTTAAACGAAAACGAAGCTCACAGGGGGCTTGGGAGTTCAGACCCAGCGGATGTCCATATTTCAGTAGTTGTGTCGTCCCTAGATTCGGTACCATAGGCACCTGCATCACCCGCCACCATGCAGGGCCTATTAAAAGTCTGGCCCAGTAGGCCTGGCTGATCCTGTCAGCATGGG
>JBBASD010000112.1:0-7133 GCA_040399485.1 Cyanobium sp.
ATCGCCCATGGGCAGCAGCTTCGGCACCCTCTTCCGCATCCACAGCTTCGGCGAATCCCACGGCGGCGGCGTCGGTGTGATCGTGGACGGTTGCCCGCCAAGGCTCGAACTCGACCTGGCGGCGATCCAGGCGGACCTCGATCGCCGCAAGCCCGGCCAAAGCAAGATCACCACCCCCCGTAAGGAGGACGACCAGGTGGAGATCCTCAGCGGCCTGCTCGACGGCGTCACCCTCGGCACGCCGATCGCGATGCTGGTGCGCAACAAGGATCAACGCCCGCAGGACTACCAGGAGATGGCGGTGGCCTTCCGCCCCTCCCACGCCGATGCCACCTACCAGGCCAAATACGGCATCCAGGCCCGCAGCGGCGGTGGCCGGGCCTCGGCGCGGGAGACGATCGGCCGGGTGGCGGCCGGCGCCATCGCCCGCCAACTGCTGGCCCGCGCCAACGGCACCGAAGTAATTGCCTGGGTGCGGCGCATCCACGACATTGAGACGTTGGTGGATGGCGAGCGGGTGACTCGCGACGACGTGGAAGCGAACATCGTGCGCTGCCCCGACCCAGCCACGGCGGAGCGGATGATTGCCCGCATCGAGGCCATTGGCCGGGAGGGGGATTCCTGCGGCGGCGTGATCGAGTGCGTGGTGCGCAACCCGCCGGTGGGGCTGGGGATGCCGGTGTTCGACAAGCTGGAGGCGGATCTGGCCAAGGCGCTGATGTCTTTGCCCGCCACCAAGGGCTTCGAGATCGGCTCGGGTTTTGCCGGCACCCTGCTCAGGGGCAGCGAGCACAACGACGCCTTCCTGGCCACCAACGACGGCTCGCTGCACACCGCCACCAACAACTCCGGCGGCATCCAAGGCGGCATCAGCAACGGCGAGCCGATCGTGATCCGGGTGGCCTTCAAGCCCACCGCCACGATCCGCAAGGAGCAGCAAACGATCGATTCCGAGGGCAAGGCCACCACCCTGGCGGCCAAAGGCCGCCACGATCCCTGCGTGCTGCCGCGGGCCGTGCCGATGGTGGAGGCGATGGTGGCCCTGGTGCTGGCGGATCACCTGCTGAGGCAGCATGGCCAATGCCACCTCTGGTAAGGCGCTAAGGGCCCCTTTAAGGCCTCAGCCCGCAGGATTCTCGCTGTTTGCTGCCAGGCCATCGGCCGGGTTGGGGTAGCTGACGGGGATGGGGGCCGCAGGGGTGGCCTTAGGGGAGGCCGCTTTGGTGGCCGTGATGCTGAGGCGAGTGGCCGCCTTGGCCATGCGGCGTGCCGCCGGACTGGAGGTAGTCCGCGGCTTAGCTCCATTACTGGCGGTGCTGCGGGTCCGGGTGCGACGGGTTGTGGTGGGAGCAGATAGTGGGGTGGCTGGTGAAAAGGTGTCCACCACTGGAAAGGTCTCCCCAAGGGCAGCCGTGCTGACTTCGGCAACCTCAGGGGCCGGAACTGGCGCCGCCAAGGCCAGGGCTTTAGCGCTGGCTTTCGCCCTGCTGCTGGCGGCTTTGCTGCGCGACGGGGTGGCTTTAGCCCTGGAGGAAGTGGAACTCACCGGCGCTGACCTGGCTGGGGCGGCACTGCGACTTGTCCGGGGCTTGGCGGCAGCCCTGGTAGTTGTTGACCTGCTGCGGCTCGTGCTGGTGCGACCCTTCGGTTTGTCCGCTTCGCCAGGAACGGTTCGGGTGCGGTGCGCCAAGACCAGCGCCCATTCGGCATCGCTGAGGTTGGCGGGTTTGGCCCCATGGGTCTGGGCCACCTTGGCCGCCTTCTCAATGTCGGCGACCAGGTTTTGCCAGGAAGCGGCGAAGCGCTTATCGGATTGGGATTTGGCGCCGCTTTCGATCAGGGTTTCGATCACACCCTCGGCACTCACCTTTTTGCGACGCCGTTGGAAGATCTCCTTCTGCAACTGGGCAATGAGGGCAGCGCCCTTTTCGCTGATCTGGATGGTGAGCTGAGACATAGAAAGAGTGTTCACTGTCTCATCAGTAGCATTAAGAGGGGCAAACAGCAACCGTTTGCCGCCGATTTCATGGCACAAGCGAGCCGATCAAGGTTTGGAGTTGGACGATCTGGTCCCGATTGAGGCCACTGGAAAGGGGGGAAGAGGGGTTCATCAAGGTGGAGCCAAGGGCCACGGCGTCCACTCCTGCCGCCAGCCAAGGCCGGACGTCGTCTATCTGGAGACCACCGGCGGCGATGCAAAAAGGAAGCGGCTCGCCAAGGGGCTCGCGCAGACGCCGCCAGTAACCGGGTCCAAGGCTGCAAGCCGGAAACAGCTTGACGATGGCAGAACCCCATTGGCGGGCCCGATCCACTTCGGTGGGGCTGTAGACGCCAGGCACCAGGGTGAACTGCAGTTGGGCGGCTAAACGGAGCATGGCGGCATCGAGGATGGGCGAAACGCCGTAGCTCAAGCCGGCGGCGGCGGCGCTCTCCAGGGCCGCCGCCGTGCAGAGCGATGCCGCCCCGAGTTGCAGCCGGGGAAATTGATCCTTGAGCTGGCGGCACTGCTCAACCCAGCGGGGGCCGGATCGCCAGGCGAGTTCAACATGAACAAACCCGAGGTCCTGAAGCGACGCCAGCAGGGGACTGGCGTGCAAAGGACACTCGGGCCTGAGAACCAGCAGCAGGGGCTGTCGACGTAACGAGGCGATCAGGGCGTTGGGATCAGACGTAGGACGCCACCGTGACATCACGGTTGATCAGCAACTCCTGCAGCTGCTCGGCATCGACGGTTTCCTGCTCCACCAGCATCTCGGCCAGCTCATCGAGAACGGGCCGGTTGGCGTTGAGCACGTCGGTGGCGCGGCGGTAAGCAGCGTCCACCAACTGGGAGACCTCGTCGTCGATGGCGGCGGCAGTGTCTTCGGAGAAATCGCGCTCGGCGGCGATGTCGCGGCCGAGAAACATGCCGCCCTGGGAGCGGCCCAGGGCCAGGGGTCCGAGCTTGTCACTCATGCCGAAGCGGGTGACCATCTGACGGGCGACGCGGGCCACCTGCTGGAGATCATTGGAGGCTCCGGTGGTGACCTCATCGGCCCCGTACACAATCTCCTCGGCAACTCGACCACCGAGGGCGACGGCCATTTGGTTTTGGAGATAGGCACGGGAATAGAGCCCCGATTCCATCCGCTCTTCGCTGGGGGTGAAGAAGGTGAGTCCGCCGGCCTGACCCCGGGGAATGATGCTGATTTTTTGCACCGGGTCGTAATCCGGCATCAGGGCGCCCACCAAGGCGTGGCCGGCCTCGTGATAAGCGACAAGCCGCTTGCGGCGCTCGCTCATGACCCGGTCCTTTTTCTCTGGTCCGGCCATGACGCGCTCAATGGAGTCGTTCACCTCATCCATGGAGATTTCGGTGAGCTGGCGACGGGCCGCCAGGATGGCCGCTTCGTTGAGCAGGTTGGCCAGGTCGGCACCGGTGAAGCCGGGGGTGCGGCGGGCGACCCGATCGAGGTCCACATCCTTGGCGAGGGTCTTGCCCCGGGCATGAACCCCCAAGATCTGGAGGCGACCGCTGTAATCGGGCCGATCGACCACCACCTGGCGGTCAAAACGACCGGGCCGCATCAGGGCCGAATCAAGCACGTCAGGGCGATTGGTGGCCGCAACGATGATGATGCCGTTATTGCCCTCAAAGCCATCCATCTCGGTGAGCAGCTGGTTGAGGGTCTGCTCCCGTTCGTCGTTGCCACCGCCCAAGCCGGCACCACGCTGACGGCCGACGGCGTCAATTTCATCGATGAAGACGATGCAAGGGGCATTTTTCTTGGCCTGTTCGAACAGATCGCGCACGCGGCTGGCACCGACGCCGACGAACATCTCGACAAATTCAGAGCCTGAAATCGAGAAGAAAGGTACGCCGGCTTCGCCGGCTACCGCCTTGGCCAGCAGGGTTTTGCCGGTGCCCGGAGGGCCCACCAACAGCACGCCTTTGGGGATTTTGGCGCCGACCGCAGTGAAGCGATCGGGGTTCTTGAGGAAGTCGACCACCTCGGTAAGTTCGAGCTTGGCCCCCTCAATGCCGGCGACATCACCGAAAGTGACTTGGGTCTGGGGCTCCATCTGGACTCGGGCCTTGCTTTTGCCGAAGTTCATGGCGGGATTGCCACCACCACCCTGGGCCCGCCGCAGCAGGAAGAACAGCCCCCCCAGCAACAACAGGGGGAAGATGAGACTGCCGAGGGCCTGCTGCCAGGGGGCGGCCTCCCGGGTGGGCTGAACGGCGATGTCGACGTTGTTGTCGGTCAGCAGCTTGAGCAGATCGCGATCGGGAGCAAGGTTGACCACGGCCCGACGGCCATCGTTTTCAACCACCTGGGCCGAGCCGCGATCGGGAGAAATCACCACCCGGGAAATTTCTTGGGCTTGAACCGCCTCGACAAAATCGCTGTAGCGGAGTGTGCGGGGTTGGTTGGCGGGCTGCCTGGGGTCGAGGAAGGCCGTGCCGACGGCTATGCAGACAATCACCAGTAATGCGTAGAGCCCTGCGTTGCGCCAGCTTTTCTTCACGGCTGCATCCTCATGGGAAGAATTGATGATTAAGGAACGTTAACCGCCCCAGGGGTGGGGCGGCGCGATCACGCTGCGGCGCGCAGCACCTCGACGACGCTGCGGAAGGCGAACCATTCGGGAATCTCCTCACCGCCCCGCAGCATGCGACGAAATTGGGTGCCACTGAGGTTTTTGACATGGAGGCCGCGGGCCTCGGCATGTTCGGCGGTGACGTAGCCCTCCTCTTCGGTATAAACGAGATTGAGGGATGGCACGGTTTCCATGCCTAATTCACTGGCGTGGTCCCTGGCGAAATCCTGGGCCTCGTAGGCGCCGTAAAAGTCACTGCCGCTGAGGCTGGACTTACAGCCCGCCATGTCGCGACCGATGATGAAGTGGGTGCAACCGTAGTTTTTGCGGATCAACATGTGCTGCAGCGCCTCGCGCGGGCCTGCCATGTGCATCGAATAGGGCAGGTAAGCCCAACGAATGCGGGGGTTGTTCACTTCAGCCGCCAGCTTCTCGTAGGTCTGGAAGCGCACGCTGCCGGGGATGTCGTCGTCCTGGGTGGGCCCACAGGTGGGATGGACCAGCACCACGGCCTGGCGACTGACATTGGTGGCCTCCAGGGAGCGAGTGAATAACTCGTAGTGAGCCCGGTGGATGGGATTGCGGCACTGGAAGGCCACCACATCCTGGCCATGGGGCAGGGTGGCGCGCACCTGGGCCGGGGTGCGGCAGGGGAAGTCCCGCTGGGGCAGGGCCAGCCCCTGGATGCGCCCGCCCAGGTAAAAACGGCCCCGTTCGCAGGCGATCATGCGCACGGCCGGGTGTTCGAGGGAGGTGGTGCCGTAACAGCCCTTGGCCTCCTTGACCTTGTCCGGTTCCCAACGGCTTTCCACCGTCAACACCGCCAGGTCCTGGCCCCGGTAGGTGAGCAGCAGGTGCTCGCCGATGGCGATGCTGGCGTCATCGGTGTCAAAGACGATTGGCAGGCCAAACAACAGGCCACTGCTGGTGCGGTAGTTCGCCACCACCGCTTCGTAGTCCTCCTGGTGCATGAAGCCCCGCAGGGGAGAGAAACCGCCGACGACCAGAAGTTCGACATCGCAGGCATTGCGATCACTGCAAGCGACGACCCGATCGACGGCGCCCGCCACGGCCTGCCGCTGGTCGTCCGCCACCATCAGATCCACCAGGGTGCCGCCATGGGGGCGAATCAGGCCGGTGGCGGCACCTGTTGGAGTAAGGGACATGGCGGCAAAGGGCGGGCCTGGGGAGCCCTAAGTAGATGGCGGTGATTCTCCCAGACGACAGCCAAGCGGCTGCCAGCACCTGAAAACCACAAAAAAAGGGGGGGTCTTACCCCCCTTGATCAAGGATGTCGAGGATCAAGAGCTTTGAAGCTCAAGCCTTTTCCAGCCTTCCGTAGAGCTCGCCGCTGATCTTGACATCGACGGCGGGCTTGGTGCCCATGTCGGTGTCTGAGGGCTGAATGGCAGTGAACACTCCGGCGAATTCACCGGTATCGCTGTCGATCTTGGTGATCGATAAGCTCATGGTGCCGGTGCCATCGACGTAGGCTTTCACTGTTTCTTTGCTGTATTCGTCACCGGCTGGCACCAGGCCCACGGCACTGCTGTAACCGGTGGTGAGGCCCCGACCCTTGGGATCAAGGAAGTTGCTGGTGCGGTAGCTGGGGGCCCGGTAGTTGCCAGTGAAGTCGGTGCTGGTGGTGAGGGCACTACCAGTGGCGTCGGCCAGCAATTCCTTGGTGGAGAAAGTGAAGGGGATTTCTTCACCGCCAGGAAGGAGCACCGTCACCGGCTGGAAGTCAATGCCACCGAGCTCCTTGAAGGTGAGTTTGTCGCCGTCGATGGTGAGGTCGCCGTAGACCTGGTCGAGGCTGGAGGTGTAGCGGGTGAGGATTTTACCCGTCACAAACTGGGCTTCTTGACGCTTATTGGTGGGTTCACCCTTAACGGCCACTTCGCTGGGATGGAGGCAGATTTCCTTGAGCTGATAGCGGGCGTTGGAATCGAGGGCAATCGAGCCACGGGCCGAATCGGGCAGCGTGGGGCAGTCATTGGCCCGCCCGGTGTTGACGATGTCGTCGTAGGTGATGCTGGCACGATCCCCAGCCTTGGCCCCGCTGGTGCAGGCGGTGACCAGGGTCAGGCACAGCGCCAGCACGAGGGCCAGCAGGGGTCGGAAACGCATGGGGAGAAGAGCCGCAGAGATGCGTGATGAACTGGGCTGGCGGGATCCTACCGGCGTCCCCCGTCCATGCCTGATAGGTTGCCACTGCTCTCAACAACCTGTATGAGAGAGCGGTGCATGGACAGCAGCGATCCGAGCGATCCCCAGAGCCAGCCAAAGCCAGTAGCCAGTGATGATCTGGACGCCAAGGTGGCGGCCCTGGAGCAATTGGCCCAGACCCTCAAGGACGATCCCCAGGAGCTGCTGCGGCTGCTGCGCCGGCTGGAGCAGCTGCATCGCTCGATCCAGGACGGCCCCTTCCTCGCCAGCCTTCCCAGCGGCCGCAATGAATTGTTCCGCCTGCTGGAGGACATGGAGCACAGCGGCGGCTGGCCCTACATCCCCCGGCTGCAACTGCGCAGCTTCATGGACCTGCTCCAGGT
>JBBASD010000112.1:7233-8381 GCA_040399485.1 Cyanobium sp.
TCAAATGGTTCCTGGTCCACCAGGTGCACGTAGGGAAAGGCCAGATCGGGGCGGTGAATCGCCAGGGCCCGCAGCAGGTGCCAATCCTGGAGGCCGTCAAAGGGGGTTTGGTAATCGTCCTCCTCCAGCCGGGCGGCCAAGACCGCAATCGACTGCTCGTCAAAATTCTGCAGCTGCTCAGCGGTGATCGTGGGCTGGGTGTCTGCCATGGCTTGAGCCTGGACGCACTAACGGTGATAATGGCCTGCGACGGGGAATTGGCTCAGCTGGTAGAGCGCTGCGATCGCACCGCAGAGGTCAGGGGTTCGAATCCCCTATTCTCCATTGATAGCTCATGGAAACAGACACCCCTCCAGCAACGGGATCGCTTCCGCCTTCACCGTGCGCCAGAAGGGGGAATTGCCATGTTTGGCCAGCAGGGCCTCCAACACCGCGTCGTAGGCATCGAGCAGGCGCTTGTCGCTCAGGCCCATCACCAGCAGATCCACATCCGAGCGGCGGCTGGCGCTGCCCCTGGCCCAGCTACCGAACAACCAGAGGCCCTCGGGCTGATGCCGCTCCACCAGGAGTTCGAGGGCCGGCAACAACTCGCTGCGCAAAGCCGGGGGCAGGTTGGCTGCCTGAAGGGTGCTGACGGCTGGCGACTGCATTTCAGGGTTCATCGCTGTTGTTCGGTGGCCTATCGAGCCCGGCGCCGCGGAGGATGCGGAGTTCGCCAGCGATCCGCACGGCGAAACCGGTGTCGGTCAGGCGGGTCAGTTGACGGGCTCGCTGGCCGGCCCGAAGCAGCGCCGCCGAAACCCGATCAAGATCAGGATCGTTGAGTTGGCTTGCAAAACCCAAGCTCATCGGTTTCTCTTCTCTGCCAGCAGCAACGGTTCATCGCCACCATTATCAAGCAGCTGCCAGGCATCGACGCTGGGCTGGTAGAGGGTGGCGAAGTGCCTAAGGGCGCTGAGCAAGCGCCGGCGGATCACCTCAGGGGGAATTGAATGTCCTCCCTGGGCAACAATCTCCGGGGCGTTCAAGAACGAAAGCTTTTTCTGTGCAGAGTGATGTGGAAGCAGCCATGGGACGCCCTCAGCCGTGAACTGAATCAACGAGACTTAATGCAATCTGAACTCCAGCACCAGCGGATAATTCCCCCT
>JBBASD010000113.1:0-5842 GCA_040399485.1 Cyanobium sp.
AGACGGCGCCACCGTTCTGGATCAGGGCCGGCAGGTAGGCGCAGGGGCAGGAAACCAAGCAGGTTGAGTCCCATCAAAAGGGCCAGGCTGGCCACCAGCAGTGGAATTTGATCTGGGAGGCTTCCATAAAGTCGACCCATCAGGCCACTGGCTAGCCCTAACAACACCAGCGAGGTGACGATTCCCAAGGCAAAGCTCAAGCTGCGCTGCCAGGGCAGTGGACCCTTGGGGCTGGAATCGTCGGCAAAACCCGCCAGGTAGGCCAGAGTCACGGGTAGCAAGGAAAGGGAGCAGGGGCCCAAGCTGGTGAGGAGTCCACCAGCGAAAACAGCTCCAAAGGTGAGCGGACCTGGATGGGCAAGGCTGGCCTGGAGGAGTTGTTCGCTGCCCCGGGCCAGGTCGGTAAACTGCAGGGCGAGGCTGGGCATTGCCAAGGCGAGCAGCAAGATCGCCAGCCTATCTGGGGCCTGCGGCAGGTCGACGCTTGGGTCGTGCGGATTCCAGACCCTGGCTTTCTAGGGCGCAGCGTACAAGTAAGCCAGCCAGTAAAAGGCTCGAGAGTAGGGAATTGCCTCCGTAGCTGACCAATGGCAGCGGTAAGCCTGTGGTTGGCATGGCTCCACTGGCGACGGCGATATTGAGGATCGACTGGCCGACGAGAAGCGTAGTGCAACCAATCGCCACAAGCCGTTGTTGGGGATTGCTGCAGCCGAGAGCAATTTTGAGGCCGACAAAAGCAAAGACTGCAAGAAAAAGCAACAGCATCAATGAACCGAGGAAACCAAATTCTTCGGCAAAGACAGCAAATATGAAATCGGTTGTCTGAATTGGTAAGTAGTCCAGTTTTTGGGTTGAAAGACCGAAGCCAGAGCCTAGTACTCCTCCTGAGCCGATAGCCAAAAGACTTTGAACGAGTTGATAACCATTACCCTGGGCATCCTTCCAAGGGTCAAGGAAAGAAATCACCCGAAGTCGTTGATAAGTGTTCATCATGATGCTGGCCCCACCCAACAGAGCCCCAGAGGCAGCAGCCCCCAGCAACATCAACTTTGGCAAGGCTGCTGCAAGGGCCATCATCCAAAGCAAGAGACCCATCAATGCAGCGGTACTTAGGTTGGGCTGTTTCAGAACTAGCAATACAAGACCGCTGAAGATACTGAGCCAGAGCAACTTTTGATCCAGGGCAATTCTTTGCCAGTGGGAGAAGAGCACGGCTCCCTGAAGCACCAAGAAAGGTTTCACCAGTTCGGTGGGTTGGAGTTGAATCGGCCCGATCACCAACCAACGACTGGCCCCATTCACCGTGCTGCCAACCACCAAGGTGGCGGCTACCAAAAGGGTTCCGACTAGCAGACCTTGGGCCCCAAGGGCGAGCCAGCGACGCATCGACGTGCGTAGGGCCAGTAAGAAAAGCCCCCAGCTGGCAAGCAACCAAAGGACCTGACGTTTGATGTAATAAGCCGCATCGCCCATTTCGTGGGCTGCCACCCACCAACTGGCCGAGGACAGCACAAAAAGACCAAGCACGCTCCAAAGGCCGATCAGCCCCAAAAGCAACCTGGCTTCGGCAGACCAGAATGGCCATGGCAGGGGAAGGAGTCCCTGTGACTGAGTGGCCCCTGTCACAGCCCCGGAACTCCGGTTGTCAGGACTGAATTGGATGTCACGGCCAGGAGATCCAGCGAAATCTCCGGTACGCGGCAATTTGGATCGGTCGGTCGGTCGGGGCAAGGCCTTATGGCAGGGCGTTGTTGGCCTAATTAGAGGTGAGGTGGCCTGCTTTGTCGAGTCATTTCAGACAAAATGCTTGCTGGCTGCCTACAAAAAAACCCGTCCGTGAGGTCGGGTTGCAGGAATAGAGCGGAGAAACGGTCGGTTCGAATTTGCTAAATTCCTACGTTTTGCTGACGTTTGCCCGTTGCCAGCTCAACCTTCAGTATCTTGCCCCCCTGTTTCATGATTCGCTGTTGTTCAGCAAACCAGCTATCAAAAGGGACCCACTTGGTGAAGTAGGTGTTGTGGATTTCCCGCTGGGAGCGGGATTTTTCCGGGCAAGGGATGCAGGCTGTGATCTTGAAGAGACGCATGGAGATGATTCTCGTTAGACGGGCCGCTTGAGCTCTGAAGGAAGAAAATTCAGTTACCTAAGCCGGAACTGATGTAGTCGAAATAAACGCCCATTTCACGACCTGCGTCAGGTCCGACAAGTGCGGCTGTCGCTTCCTTCATTGCCTGAATCGATTGCACTGTGGCACCGATGGGCACACCAAGGGAGTTATAAGTCTCTTTGAGACCATTCAGGACGCGCTCATCAAGGATCGACGTGTCACCAGCCAACATGGCATAGGTGGCGTAACGCAGATAGTAGTCGAGGTCCCGGATGCAGGCCGCATAGCGACGGCAGGTGTACATGTTGCCACCGGGACGGGTGATGTCCGAATACAGTAGGGACTTGGCGACGGCTTCTTTGATGATGGCCGATGCGTTCGCGCTGATGGTGGCGGCCGCCCGGACCCGTATTTCGCCACTGGCGAAATACTGTTCAAGGCGTCCCATGGAGGAACCGTCGAGGTAAAGACCCTGGACGTCTGACTGATTGATGACGTTGGTGATGGCGTCTTGCATTGATCCGTTGGGTGGCGATGAAGGAGTGGGACTGGGCCTTAGGCGAGCGCGCCTACCAGGTAATCGAAGAAGAATCCGGCTTCTTCGGCATCGGCTCCGGTGAGGATGCTGGTGGCCACGGCCTTCATTTCACGTACGGCTTCTGCCATCGCTTCAAGGGGGGTTCCCAGAGAGCGATACATCTCGCGGGCGCCGATGATTCCGATTTCTTCGATCGGAGTCACGTCACCGGCAACGACGCCGTAAGTAACAAGACGCAGGTAGTAGTCCATGTCCCGCAGGCAAGAAGCGGTCATCTCCTCCCCGTAGGCGTTGCCGCCGGGGGAGATGACGTCGGGACGCTTCTGGAAAAGCTGGCCTGC
This sequence comes from Cyanobium sp., assembly GCA_040399485.1. Lineage (GTDB taxonomy): Bacteria > Cyanobacteriota > Cyanobacteriia > PCC-6307 > Cyanobiaceae > Cyanobium. Next base: position 2,988 of record JBBASD010000113.1, read on the forward strand.
GGCCTGCTTGACGATGCGTTCCCGGCTTTCGCTCAAGACCTGGGCGACACGCAGTCGACGTTGACCGCCAGCCACAAATGACTTGACCTGGTCGAGTTCACCAGGGCTGAGGTAGCGGGCTTCGGCGTCCGCGTTGATGATCGAGTTGGAGACGATGCTCATGCAGTTCTGCCTCGAAACAAGCGGTCACCGTTAAGGAGACCGGTATCCGGTGGGTAAGGGTGCTGACGGATTTCCGTCTGCCGCATCATTCTGCGTTAGAGGCGTCCGCTGGCAGAAGCTCCGGTAACAGTTCTTCACGGCCGCTTTCTGCTGGAGAACCCTTGGGGTGCAATGGTTTTGCCATGATTTTGTCTGATTTTCCCCCGGCGCCAATTTGGTGGTGTGTGGATGGCTGGTTTGCTGGGACCTGCCTAGCAAAAAATGTTTTTTGTATCATCTGGCTGTAGATTAGCAAAAAACCCCTACTTGAAAGAGCAGGGGCCTTATCTAGGTGGAAGTAAAGTAAGACAGCCAGTTAAATTGCTGAATACGATTTTAACTCAGGTAGCTGATTTGGGGTTTGGCTTGAGAGCAGCGTTGCCACCATACAGAGCTGCTGTTTTATTGACTGTTGCCAAGGGGATGCCATTGCTTGTCTCGAGGCCGCGCCAGTAAGGAACAGTATCTCGGGCAAAAGCAGAGGCGTAGTCTGGGCTGTCAAGGATTTCGGCGATCGCTGTAGGCAGACCGGATCGCACGCGGGTTGCCAAAAAGCGACTCGCCTCGGCCGGTTGGGGAGCCCGACCCAAGAGGGCTAAATAGGCACCTGCCGCGGCTCGCAAGGGGGCAAGCTGGTTGAGGCGATTGAGGAACAGGTCGGTGCTGGCCACAAGGGCTACGAAACCGGCAACGTCAATTTGGCCATCGTTTAACTGGGATTCAGCATCATTCAACCGTTCTGCCACATAGACATCGCGATTGAGAAGTTGGCGATAGGTGGCACTGATGACCTCAGAGACCTGATCCCGTCCGGGGGCCGCTAAGAGGCGGACAGGTCGGCTGAGGCTCTGGCGTCGGCGGAATCCTTGGGGTGACTCGGGTCGGAACGCCTTGTCCATGGCCGCCCCTGGTGCTTGGGCAATGCCGCTGGCGATGCCCTGGCCCACGTTCGCAGTCCAGCTACCAATGACGCGGGCTCCAGCCGCAGTCACGCTTCGCGCTGGTGCGGCCGTGGAGGAGGCAGCGACCCCACTGCTCCAGGCCACGGCGACGCCGTTGCTGGGGGAGGGACGCCAGGATCGCGTTGGGACCGGAGTTTGTCTCAGGCTCTCGGGACCCGACGCTGCCGGCCGGGGGGGCGCCATGGATTCGCCACCAGCAATCTGGGCGCTCCAGGAGCCGACTACAGGCGGACGACGCTGGGGCAGGTTGCGGGTAACCGTGTCGGCAACCGTGCGCAGCGCTGTTGTCTGGGGCACATCAGGCCGGCTGGCGGGGGTGAGATCAACAAATTTGGAGGGATCGAATGCCCGGCGCAGGGCTGGAACCTTGCGGGCATTGCGATCGGCTGCAGTGAGGAAGCGCTCGTAGGGAACGGTGTCTTCACCGAAGCATTCGTTGTATTCACGGCTGTTGATCATGGCGTCAACGACGCCGTAGAAGCCTTGGCGAGCGGCGGTGTCGAAATAGGCGTTGATCTCCCAACGCCCAAAGGTGGGCCGCCCTAGCAGGCGCCTGTGCATAATCTCAATCGCTTTGCAGATATAGAGACCACTCCAGTACCGGCGTCGGAAAGCGTTGGAACGGGCCACCTGGCGGATGAATTCACGCAGGTTGATATCGCCGTTTTCGAGTTTTATTTCCTCAACGGTGTTGCGCTCACCTGCATAACCAGCATTACCGAGAATTTGGGCATAAACCGCCCGGATCACCGCCTGCGTTGAAGCTTCTGTCCCACGGATGCTGGGTTGGCCACCTCGACGAGGTACCGAGTTGCCGCCGGTTGAGATCTGCTGCAGCCTCACCACTTTGGGGCCCACCCGGCGTGGGCTGGCCTTGCGGAACTGGACACTGTTCATCTGGCCGGGCTGGATTAGACCGTTACCGATCAGGATGCGTCGCGTGTCGTAGCCGAAAGAGGCAGCTCGGGTGGAAACGGAGGCTGTTCCGGAGGGGAAAATAGCGCCGTAATTAAGAGCCAAGGGATCATTCCCGCCGCCATAGGGATGTTGATCGGGGAAGGGTTGCCGGTAGGAGGCGTAAAGGGTGATGTATTGGGGCGCTCCTTCAAAGGGGGCACTGAAACGGAACAACTTGCGATTGGAACCCCAACCGGCACTTTCTTGGGCGTCTTCTCCTAAATCACGCAGGAATGGAACTGTTTCTTCACCAAAAGTTCGGGCATATTCCATGCTGTTTACAAGCGCATCGACCAAGCCATTGAGACCTTTGGAGCTGACGATTGCGAAATACTTGCGGAATTCTTCGATGGAACTTACACCGCGCCCAAGGAAATGGCGGAAGGCCAGTTCCACGACTCGACTGTTGGAAAAACGACCGTAGAATTGTTGTCGATATTCCTTGCTACGACCCAAGGCACGCACAAATTCCCGCATGGAGATCTGGCCCTGGCGGAGCTGGGTTGCTTCAACCGGGCAGACCACCTGGGAATAACCCTTGACCAGGTCTCTTTCAAAGACTTGCCGATAGGCCGCTCGCACCACTTCGGCTTTCTGGGCACCTGTCAGGCCAGGCTTCATCAAAAAGCGCTGGGCCCCTTGGGCGGAGAGGGCATAGATCGCCGGCAGCTGCAAGCCTTGATTGACGGGGCTGCCGAGCCTTTGTCGGGCCGAGGGGGTGGGAACTTCAAGCTC
>JBBASD010000113.1:5942-8310 GCA_040399485.1 Cyanobium sp.
GGCAGCGGTGATTCCAGATAGGAGAGAGGGGTGCCCCCAGCAAAGATGCGGTTCGCCGCCTTGGCGACAATCTCGGCCGCATTTTCGGAGAGCCTCTGGGCGGCTGCCACCCGGGTCTGTCCGCTCTGGAAGAAGGTGATGAGGGTCTGCAGCTCGCTCCCATCGGGGAAGCGATCCTGCTGCTCGGCTTTCCGGACACTGGAGAGCGGCAGAGTGTCGTAGAGCTGAGGGGTGACCCTGGTGCTGCCGCTGCTGGCGGTCACTGTCATGTCACGGGAGTGAGCCGGGCTTTGGAAGGTTACGGCTCGCCCTGAGGGCCTCCACCCAGCCATGAACAAATGTTTGCAGCTTCGTGCCGATTGCTGCCGTTGGCCCCCCTTGGCCCCAGCGTGCGGGGAATCCCTCCAGCACCGATACCCTGTCTAGAACCGCAACGCCCATGGACCAGGACCAGGCCCCTTCAGAGCTTGGGCATGCCGCCCGAGATGCCGCCACGCCAGTCGTCAGTGCCTTCTACGACCGTTTTCCCTATCCCGGAGATCCCCTTCAGGATGGTCCGCCACCGGGTTACAACTGGCGTTGGTGTGTTGACAGTGTGGTGGCAGCCGTCAGAGGCGGTTTGCCGCATCGCCTAGGGGGCCGTCCCAGGCCTTGGCGCATCCTGGATGCTGGCTGCGGCACTGGCGTCAGCACGGATTACCTGTGCCACCTCAACCCAGGGGCGGATGTGGTTGCTGTGGATATCAGTTCCGGGGCCCTTGATGTGGCCACCGAGCGGCTTAGGCGTTCTGGGGCGGCAGGCCAAGTGCGATCCCTGGAGGTGAAGCAACGCAGTCTCTTGAACCTTGAGGAAACAGGAAGTTTTGACTACATTAATTCCGTAGGCGTTTTGCATCACCTTGATCGCCCTGAGCAGGGACTGAAGGCGCTTGCTGAGAGGCTTGCACCAGAAGGGATTTTGCATCTTTTTCTTTATGCCGATGGGGGGCGCTGGGAGATTCATAGGGTTCAGAAGGCTTTGGCTCTTTTGCAGGCCGGCCCATCAGCTGAGGGCTTGAGGCTGGGACGGGCATTATTCGAGGGTCTGCCAGCCCACAATCGACTTCGTCTTCACCATGAGAACCGTTGGGCCCTCGACACAGGGGCAGATTCAAATTTTGCAGATATGTATCTGCATCCCCAGGAAACTAGCTACAATTTGGCTAGTCTTTCTACCTTTGTGCGGCAATGTGGGCTGCATTTCTGTGGGTTCTCCAATCCTTCCCAGTGGGATCCGGCACGCTTGCTGCAAGGCGAACTGCTAAAGAAGGCCCAGGCTCTTCCAGAGCGTCAGCAATGGGAACTGGTCGAGACCTTGGATCCCGATATCAGCCATTTTGAGTTTTTCCTGAGCAACCAGCCCACCATCCCGAACTTATGGGGCAAGGACGCAGACTTGTTGGCCGCCGGTGCGGAACGCAACCGTTGCCTTTGGGGATGGCCAGCGACGGCGCTGCTGGGCCCGGATCTCGAGCCCTTGGACATCGAACCCGGAGATCTGGTTTTGCTCCAATCCCTGGAGGGGTCTCCAGCGGGAATGGCACTGGCCGACTTGCCTCTGGCCATGGATTCGCAGGAACGCCTGCTGCGGGCTCGCCGCTTGATCGCCCTCCGGCTGCTTCAACCACTGATCCTCTGAGGCGGAAGGCCCCGCTGCCGTAAGCCTGCGTGATAAGTTCTGGTCGCCAATTCGCTTCATACGGTTGCTGGCCGCGATTGCCCCGTCTCCGAATCCAGAGGTGCCATTACCTCTTGCCAAGGAGCCCTCAGGGGATTCTCATGCCAATGGCATGGGGGATTACCGGCGGCTTCAGCAGCGCCTGTTGCTGGCCACGACCATTGCTGCTGCTCTTGCAGTGCCGATTGCGTCTTTCGCTTTCGGATCGGCTGTTGGCCTGAGCCTTCTGATCGGTGCCTTTGCCGGTCTTCTCTATCTGTGGCTCTTGTCCAGGAGTGTGGCTCGACTTGGCGAAGCCAGCCGCTCCCTGAGCAAGGCGCAGTTGCTGGTTCCGGTCGTTCTCGTACTGGCCGGTGCCCGTATCCCCCAACTCCAGTTGTTTCCTGCCTTGGTGGGTTTTCTTCTTTATAAACCTGCCTTGCTGGTCCAGGCTGCCCTGGATAGTTAATTCCGGCCCAAGACCACTTCTTGCCCCTTCGGCCCTTTCTTCAGGACACCGACCCCGATGGTTCCGATGACTTTCAGTCTTCCCTTCGCTGCACTCGAGGTGGGTCAGCACCTGTACTGGAAACTTGGCAATCTCAAGATTCACGGCCAGGTTTTTCTCAGTTCATGGGTCGTGATCGCTGCCTTGCTGGCTCTGGTCGTCTA
>JBBASD010000114.1:0-8301 GCA_040399485.1 Cyanobium sp.
CGGCTTGCTGCGCCAAGGCCTTGTTTTGGGCCTGGAGGGCGACTAGGGCCACGGCCGCCTGCTGCAGGGCTGTGCAGGCCTGCTGCTCGCTCGCCTCAGCGGCCTCCAGGTCTTCGGGGGCCACCGCATCGGCGGCGGCACGGGCGGGCTGGGGGTGGTGGCCGGATCCGCATACGGGGCAGGGGGATCCGGGCTCGAGGGCTCTGGCCAGGCGGGCGGCCATGCCGGTGAGCTGGCGCTGGCGCAGCTGCTGCAGCGCCGTTTTCGCCGCCGCAGCTTGGCTTTCGGCCCGCTGGCGGGCCTGCAGCGCGGCGGTTTCGGCAGCTTGCCCCGCCGCTAACTCGCCGGCGGCATTGGCACGCTGGTGGGCCGCCTTGGCCGCCTGTTGCAATCCCTCCAGCCGGTCGGCGGCGGAGCGGGCCGCCTGCAGGGCCGCCTCAGCGGCCTGGCGGCGCTGCTGCAGCTCCTGCCGTTGCCGTTCGGCCTGTTGGCGCCGGGCCTCAGCCTGCTGTTGCTGCTGGTGCGCCTGCTCGGCCCGCTGACGGCAGAGGTCCGCTTCGCGGGCCTGCTTGTCCAGCCGCTCCAGCTCCACCCGCCGCGCCGCCAGGGCCGTGCGGGCCCGCTGCAGGTCGGCTGCCGCCGGCAGCTGCAACAGTCCCAGGGCCACAGCCCCGTCCGGCAAGGCTTGGGCTCGATCCCGGGCGGTCGCCGCCCGGCCCAGGTCCCGCTGCAGGGGAGCCTGGAGGTTTTGCCATTCCTGGCCTGCCTGCTGGGCCGCTTCCAGGCTGGCCCGGGCCGCCTCGGCCCGGGTGGCCGTAGCCAACTGGGAGACGAGAGCCTCGATGGCCGGGGTCTGCTGCTCCAATTGGGCCAGGCGGGCGCGGCCGGCGGCGCGGCGATCGAAGCGCTCGGCCTGCTGGCTGACCTCGGCCCGATGGGCCTGGGCGGCGGCCCAGGCGCTGCTGGCCTGCTCCAGGGCCAGGCGACTGGCGTCCACCACCAAGGAAATGCGTTCCACCAGCCCATCGAGGCCGGCTTGGTCGGCGGGAATGGCCAGGGTCTCGATCCCTGCGTCAGCGGTCCCGTCTTGGAGCGCCTGGGCGGGCTCTGCCCCAGTCTTGCCGCTGGCCTGGCCAAGGCCCTGGCCGAGCCTGGCCTCGGTCAGGCCATAGGGCTGCCATTCCTGGGCCGCCTGCTGGCGCAACACCGCCAGGGCCCGGTTCTGCTCCAACACGGCGATGCGGGCTGATTTCGCTTGCTCCTCCAACCAGTCACTGGCTCGCTCGTGCAGCACCGTTTCAAACAACGTCTTGAGCAGCGCCTCGCGCTCCTCGGCCTTGGCGCGCAGCACCTCGGCAAAGCGTCCCTGGGGCAGCAGAATCACCTGGCGAAACTGGGCGGCGTTGAGGCCCACGATCTGCTCCACCTCCCGGGTCACCTCGGTGACCTTGCTGGCGATGGCCTGGCTATCTGGCCCCACCAACCGCTGCAACAGCGCCGTGGGTACTTTTTCGGTGCTGCCCTGACCCCGGGCCTTGGCGGCCGTGTGGGCCGGGCTGCGTTGCACCCGATAGCGGCAGCCGCCGGCCGAAAATTCCAGCTCCACCCTGGGCATCGCCAGGGGGCCGGCGTGGTCCGAGCGCAGGCCTTTAACACTGCGATCGCCCGACACCTCGCCATAAAGAGCAAAGCACATGGCATCCAGCAGAAAGGTCTTGCCGGCGCCGGTGCTGCCGTGGATCAAAAACAATCCCTCGCCGCTGAGGGCATCGAAATCGATGGCCACCCGCTCGGCGTAGGGCCCGAAGGCCTCGATGGTGAGCTGGTGGGGCTTCATCGCTCCCCGCTGCGGCGGGCCTGTTCCAGGGCCTGGCGCAGCAGCGCTTCTTCCGCCGCTGTGGCGTCGCGGCCCTGTTGATCAACAAAAAAAGAGGTGGCCAGTTCCAGGGGTGAGCGGGCCTGGCGGATGGTCTGGCTGCGTTGGCTGGCGCTGGAGCGTTGCACTTCGGGGGGCTGGTGGCGCAGCTCGACGGCATGGGGAAAGCGTTGGCGCAGCCGGGCCATGGCCTGCAGGGGCAAGGTTTCATCGGTGAGAATCGCCCGCACCCGCGCCTGGCGGGCCCCCTCATGGGCCGGATCGCGGCAGAGGGATTCCAGGGTCCCCTCAATGGTCTGAAGGGGGCGGCCCACCTCCAGAGGCAACAGTTCGACACTGGGGTTGCCATCGGCGGCCAGTTGCACCAACCGCACCGACTTGCACTGGTGCTCCTCGGAAAAGGAATAGGGCAAGGGGGTGCCGCTGTAGGCCAGGCGCGGGCCATCCAGCTGCTGGGAACCGTGCAGGTGGCCCAGGGCCACGTAATCGAAGCCGGCGAAGGCCTCGACACTGACCCGATCCACCTGGCCGACGCTCAGCTGCCGCTCCGAGTCGGAGCTCTGGCCGCCGGCCACAAAGGCGTGGGCTACCAGCACCGAGCGGCTTCCGGATCGCGTGGCTAGATCCCGGCGGATCGCCTCCAAGGCCAGTCGGGTGACGCCCTCGTGGCTGAGGCGCCCGCCGGCCTCCGCGTCTGCTACGGGCCCTTGCTCAAGCTTTGTCTCCCGGCCCTCCTCCAGCTCCTGGCGCAGCAACGGTCCATGCAGGCTGGGTTCGAGGTAGGGCAGCGGATAGACAGCCACTACCTGGCCACCGTCCTTGGGCTGCACCAGCACCGGCTCACGCAGGCGTCCCACATCGCCGCGGATCGTCACCCCCAGGGCGGCCAGCAACGGGTCGTAGACCGAAACCCGCACATGGGAGTCATGGTTGCCGGCGATGGCGACGACGGCGATGTCGGCACGGCGCAGGCGAGCGAGGGTGGCGGTGAACAGCTGCACCGCCTCGGCGGGGGGAATGGCGCGGTCGTATAGGTCGCCAGCGATCACCACCAGATCCACGTCCTTTTGCTGGGCCAGCTCCACAATCCGATTGAGGGCATCGGCCTGCTCATCAAGCAGGGAGGCCCCATGGAAACTGCGGCCCAGGTGCCAATCGGAGGTGTGGAGCAACCGCATCAGCGGTAGTCGGGATCCTGGATGGCGTCAAGGCGCGCTTCGGGTCTAAGGAAACGATCCATTTGTTCCTCAAAGAAGCGGCGATTGGCCAGCAGATGCTCAGGATCGGTGTCGTCGAGTGGATGGTGCAACACTGCCCGCAGGGCCTGGAGCACGGCCGAGGTGACGTTGTACATGGAACGCTGGAAAGTAACCCCGAGCTGGATAAGCTTGTCCTGGTCACCGCGGCGGTGCACGGCATAATCCGCTTCCAGATAGGGGGGCAGAAAATGCAGCATGTCCTGCATTAATAAAGTGGGGGGGATGCCGGCCGAACCGACGGGGAAGATATCTGCGTAAAGAATGCCGTAATGGAAATCAGCTTGTTTATCTGGAATCTGGTGGACCTGGGCATTATAGCTTTTAGTGCCCCTAAATGGAAAACCGCGATAGAAAACAGCCTCTACATAGGGAAGGGCCGCCTCATGCAACCAGGTCATGCCCTCGGCCTTGGGCACAATCTCAAACCACTCTCCAGCAATTTGTACCTGGTGATAGATGGGCTGGCCTGCCACCGCAAAAATGCCATTAACCAAAAACTCCATCGCCTGCTGGACGCTGGTAAGCTTGCCCTCGTCATAGAGATCGGACATCTCAAAGAACACCGGCGCCATCACCTCCCAGAACAGGCCAAGATTGGCGTAGTAGCTGAGTTGTTTCACCTTCTCTAGAAACATCTCCGGGAAGGCCTTATAGAGCCCCAGCAGCAGCGGATTGTTGCGGAAATAGGCCTTGATCGCCCGATCGGCATTGGCGCGATAGGCCTCCGAATCGAGGTATTCATTGAAACGGCCGCCCATGTCCTGGTGCCAGAACATGGCCTGCATGCAGGCCTCGGCAAACTCCATATTGATGCGGTCATGCCAGAGGTGATGCCACAACTTCGGCATGGCCCCGGTTTCGCCCTTCTCCATAAACTCCAGCAGCTCGGGATGGGCCGTGGCCTCTCCGCGCCAAACCCTGAGACTGGACCCATCGCCGGCATAGGTATTGGGCCGATCCAGATACTCTTGGGGCAAGAAGTATTTGAAAGCCGGCAGCGGTTCAAGAAACACCTGCTCGGCGATATAGAGGAGATCGCGCCAATAGAAATCCATCGGCACCGCATAGGCCTTGTAGATGCCGATGATCTGCTTGAGGTTCTCCGGCGTGTCAGGCAGCATCGAGCCGCCGGCCTCAAGCCGGTGGATTATCTCGGCAAACCGATGCTCGGAGGGCGGAATCGGGCTTGGGGCCGGGGCGGTGGGCTCGACAAGGGTGGTGGGAGTCATGAAGCCAAGACCTCAAAGGTGGGGGCAGCGTCAGGAGAAGCAGAGGAAAGGGAAGAGGAAATGCTCCAGGGGGCAGGGGGCATGGTGCGTAGGGCTAGGGAAGCGGTGGTGGTTTCACTCCAGCCGGTGAGGGCCCGGGGCCAGAGGCCCGAGGCCACCACCAGGACCGCCAGCAGCAGCACCGGCGCCCGCTCCGCCCAGCTGGTGAGGGGCCAATCGGCACGCTGGTTGTCGAGGCGCCCGAAGCCGACGCGGTTGAACAGCCGCACTGCATAGACCGCCGTAAAGCCCGAGGCGACCAGCGCCACAAGGGTGGCCTGGGGAAAGGCGCTCCAGCTGCCGACAAAAACCAGCAACTCGGCGGGGAAAGCGGCCAGGCCCGGAATGCCAGCCGCCGCCATCAGGGCCAACAGCAGCAGGGCCATGGTCAAGGGCAGGCCCCGCAGGGGATTAAGCAGGCCAGAAAGCTCGGCAATGGTGCTGGTGCCCGTCTTGCGTTCGATCAGTCCCACACAGGCGAACAGCAGGGCCACAATCAGGCCGTGGGCAAGCATCTGGGCGACCGATCCCTGCAGACTCAAGGGAGTGGCCGCCGCCAATCCCAGCACCAGCAGACCCATGTGTCCCAAGGAGCTGTAGGCCATCAGGCGGCGAATATCGGCCTGGCCGATGGCATTGAGGGCTCCGTAGATAGCACTCAAGGCGCCAGCCGCGGCAATCCAGGGGGACCAGGCCACCCAGGTGTCGCCCAGAAAGCCCACCCCAAAGCGCAGCAGGCCGTAAGCCCCGAGTTTGGAGACGACGCCGCTGAGCAGCATCACCACCGGAATGGGGGACTCGGCGTAGCTGAATGGCTGCCAGCCATGCAAGGGGGCGATCGGCAACTTGAGGCCGCAGGCCAGCAGCAGCAACGCCAAGATCCAGCGACTCTGCCCGGCACTGAGCTGGGCCTGGGCCAGCGCCCCATAACTGAAATCGACGCCGTTGCCGTTGAACCAGCCCAGGGCCAGCACGGCAGCCAGCAAGCAGAGCCCTGATACGGCGCCGTAAAGCACGAGGCGGATGGCGGCCCCGGCCCGCTGCCTTCCGCCCCAAATGGCCACCAGCAAGGTGGTGGGAATCAACACCAGCTCGAAGGCCAGCACAAACAGCAGGGCGTTGCGGGCCAAGAAGGCCCCCACCACCCCCAAGTTGGTGGCCAGCAGCAGGCTGAAGAATAATCGGGGCCGATTTTGGTCAATGGGGGTGACAAAAATCGCCAGCGTGGTCAACAGGGCAGCCAGCAACACCAGCGGCAGGCTCAAGCCGTCCAGGCCCAGATCCAGAGTCAGCCCCAGTTTCGGCAGCCAGGCCTGGTGGAGGTCGCTGGGGGGATACCGCCAACAGAGCAGCCCCAGCAGCAATTGCAACAGCGGCGCCCCAGCGGCCGCAAGCCGAAGCAGGCCCGGCCGCTGCTGGGGCAGCAGCGGCAGCAGCAGCGCCATGGCCAGGGCGATGCCGGGAATAATCAACAGCAAGGGAGTGGTCATCGGCGTCGCGCAGGAATCAAGCGGGTAAGGGCTGACGTCAAGGCAGATCAGAAGCGGGCCACCAGCAACCAGGCGGCCATCACCAGCACCCCAAGCAGCAGCGTCAGGGCATACCCCTGGGAGCGGCCTGAGGTGGTGAAGCTGAGGCGCCGGGCCCCGGCCAGGGCGGTCCCACCGGAGGAGCCGCTGAAGCCATCAATCACTCGCAGCTCCGACCAGGCAGCCAACCGGGACAGGGTCAGCACCAAGGCCACAACGGTGCGGTGATAAAAACGCTCGGTTTGCATGTCGTGGGCCAGCCAGTCCTGCAAACCGCCCAGGGAGGGAATCGGCCGAGCCAAGGGCCTGTCCCCTAGATAAAGGCCTGCCGACACTCCGATACCTACAAATGTGGAGAGCAGCAGGGGCCAGGCCATGGCTCCCCAACCCGGCAAGGGGGTCGGGGCCAGCACTCCGAGGTGCACCAGCAGGACGGGCAGGTGCAGAACCAGCCCTGACAGCACCAGGGTCGGCAGGGACATCAGCCACAACACCTCCGCCGAGCGGTGGCTGAAGGGGGTGGTCGTCCCGCCCCAGGTCAGGGCGAACACTCGGACCAGGCCAGCGCTTATCAGCGTGTTCGCGAGCAGCACCAGGGCGATGAGCAGAGCCGGAGCGCTGCTTTGAGCAGCCAAGGTCAGCAATTCGCCCAGGGCGGCAAAACCAGCAAAGGGAGGCAGACCCATCAAACCGGCGGCACCGGTCAAAAAGGCGAGGCCCATCAGGGGGCGGCGGCTCCAGAGCCCGCCGAGTTGATTGAGGTTTTGGCTGACATTGCCGATCATGATCGTGCCGATCGCCATCAGGATCAGCGCCATTGGCAAGGGGTAGACGAGCAGCAGGTGGCCGGCGACCTCCCGGCCCCCCAGGCCCACCGCCATGAACAGAAAACCGAACCAGCTACTGACCAGAAAGGAGAGGGCCCGCTTGACATCAATCTGGGCCAGGGCAATCAACGAGGCCACCAACGCCGTGGTGCCACCGACAGCCACCAGCACGGCCTGCACCAGGGGGCTAAGGGCAATCAGCGGCTCCAGCCGCAGCAGCACCCAGGCGCCGCCGGCCACCACCACCGAATTGCGCAGCACGGTAGAAGGCAGGGGGCTTTCCATCGCTTCATCAAGCCAGAGATGCAGGGGGATCTGGGCGCACTTGCCCATCGGACCAGCAATCAGGGCCAGCAATATCAGGCTGGTGCCCAGTGGCAAGCTGGTGCCCTGGCGGGCCTGGTCGGCTGCCCAGGCCTCCAGGCCATGGAGGTTCCAGGTGCCCGTGACCGGCAGCAGGGCCACCAGGCCCGCCAACAGCACCAGGTCGCCGATCCGTTTGGTTAAAAAGGCGTCCCGCGCACCTTTAACAACCAGGGGCTGGTTATACCAGGTGCCGACGATCAGATAGGTGCCCAGGGTGAGCAGTTCGAGAATCGCGTAACTGAAGAACAGGGAGTCGGTGAGCACCAAGGCGCAGAGGCCGGCTTCAAACAAACTCAAAGAGCCAAAAAAGCGCGGCCAACCCCAATCCATTTCCATGTAGCCAATCGCATAGATCTGGGTCAACATGTGCAACCCAGTTATCACGGTCATCGCTATCAAGATCGCTTCATTGACAATGCCATCAAAGCTCAAATGAAGCCCGGAAGTCTCTAACCAGACCCAGTTAAAATGCAGGGGTAAAGAGGGAGGAGTGGCTCCGCCGCTGGCCTGATGCAGGGTGATGAAAGCCACGGCGCTATGGACAAAGGCGACCGCCACCATCAGGAGATTGAGATAGCCACAGGGCCTTGGCCCGGTGCGCGCCAGACCGCCAGGGGCCCAAAACAACGAAAGTACGGCCGCCAGCAGGGGATAAAGGGGAATCAGCCAGGCCGTTTGGGCGAAGATAAGCGTCATGGCTCCAGGGAGATCACGACAACCGGGACGTCGTGATCAGGAACAATAAGGAGCCGATCAGGCCGTTGGGGAGAGGCCTTTACATTGCCATCCCCCATCACCCTGCAAAGCCCCGCTTATCAGAGCATGTGGGGGGCGTAGGGGCGCTTATGGGCCAAGCCTGGCGCCATAGGCTGGAAAGCGTCCGATCGTGTTGGGCTAATCCCGGATGACGATCGAACTCAACGCCTCCCCCTGCTGCCACCACGACGCCGGTCCTGCCTCGGTGGAGGCGATGGAGCGCGAACTGGCCCGGGAACGCAGGCAGCTGCGTCGCAAGGTCAACGTGGCTGCCCTGCTCACCGCGCTGGTGGTGCTCTCCAGCCTGCCCCACATGCTGGGTGGCGGGCACCACTCCTTGTTGCCGCAATGGTTCACCAGCCCCTGGACCCAGCTGCTCCTCACCACCCCGGTGCTGTTCTGGTGCGGGGCTGACTTCTT
>JBBASD010000115.1:0-8289 GCA_040399485.1 Cyanobium sp.
GCGATCAGGCCTCCGGTGAGCCCAGCGCCAACGACGACGACCGGATCCGAGGCCAGGCAGCCTGGACCTGCCATGGTCAAATCTGCAGGCGGAAGGAGCCGATCACCTGCTCGAACAGGGGCTTGACCTTGGACCAGCGGGCCTCATTGGTGCTGGTGGCCAGGGTATATAGGCGACCCCTGTCCACAACTACGGTCGCCAACTCGTGGCGGGTGCGATCGGCCAGGTGCACGCTGTATTCGAGGTCGTAAAACGTCCGGCCGCCCTGCTGCCGTTCGGCCGCAGTTACCAGTTCGGCCTGGCGACCGCTGCCCTCTGGGGCGATGACGATGCGGCCCAGTTTTTCGCCCACGGCCACGGCGCTGCCCAAGCTTTCCAGTTCGTTGGTGCTGTTGACCTCGGAGATCACCAACGAGAGGGTTTCATCGCTGTTGATCAAATCGTGGAAGACCACCTGGGGGCCGCCGTTGACCTGCACGCGGGTCCAGCCGGTGGGATAAAGAAAGGCGTAGCGCCCGTCGGGGCTCTGGAAGGTGTTGAGGCCGGCGGCCATGGCGCTGCAGCCGGCCGCCCCCAGGGCCAGCGACACCGCCAGCAGCAAGGCCAGCAGCGGCTTGACGAGCGGTAGTCCCCAGGGGGATGCGGTCGCCAGCGGGAGGACACGGGCGGTGGGTGCAGCCATGGACCGGTGATGAGAGCAACACCATTCTGGCCCGGCGCCCGTTTGCCTAGATTCCAGCCACTGGCGGTATAGCCCTGAGCGGTTTCACCCGACCCCTGGCCCGGTTGATCGACCAGTTCGAGCGGCTGCCCGGCATCGGTCCACGCACGGCCCAACGGCTGGCCCTGCACCTGCTGCGGCAGCCGGAGGAACAGATACAGGCCTTTGCCGATGCCCTGCTGGCCGCCCGCAGCCAGGTGGGCGAATGCCAGCGCTGTTTCCACCTTTCCGCCGAGCCCCTCTGCGATCTCTGCCGTCAGGAGGAGCGTCGCAATGGCCAGATCTGCGTGGTGGCCGATTCCCGCGATCTGCTGGCGATGGAGCGCACCCGGGAATATCACGGTGCTTACCACGTGCTGGGGGGCCTGATTTCGCCCATGGATGGGGTCGGGCCCGAACTGCTCAAAATCCAGCCCCTGGTGCGCCGCATCGACCAGGAGGGGATTGAGGAGGTGATCCTGGCCCTCACCCCCAGTGTCGAAGGAGATACCACCAGCCTCTATCTGGCCCGCCTGCTCAAACCCTTCACCAGCGTGAGCCGAATTGCCTACGGTTTACCCATGGGTGGTGAGCTGGAGTACGCCGATCAGGTGACCCTGGCCCGCGCCCTTGAGGGCCGTCGCCCCGTGGAATAACCCCCCCGCCCATGGCCCAAGCCAAGACCCGCTACAGCGACCAACTGCCCAGTGAACGCCTGCCCGAGTGGCTGCGGCGGCCGGTGGGGGATGCCTCCGCCTTGGAGGGAGTGCAGGCCGTGGTGCGTGAGCAGCGATTGCACACCATCTGCGAGGAGGGCCGCTGTCCCAACCGGGCCGAGTGCTATGCGGCCGGCACGGCCACGTTTTTGTTGGGCGGGCCGGTGTGTACGCGCAGCTGTGCTTTTTGCCAGGTGGATAAGGGCGAGGCCCCGGCGCCCTTTGATGCGGCCGAGGCCGAGCGGGTGGCCGAGGCGGTGAGTGCTCTGAAGCTGCGCTATGTGGTGCTGACGGCCGTGGCCCGCGACGACCTCGAAGACCACGGCGCCTGCCTGTTCACCGGCACGATGGCGGCGATCCGGCAGCGGGATCCTGGCGTGCAGATCGAGGTGCTGACGCCCGATTTCTGGGGAGGCCACCGCGATGAGACGGAGGGTCAGGCGGCCCAGGCGCGGCGGTTGGCGTTGGTGCTGGCGGCCGAACCGGTGTGCTTCAACCACAACCTGGAAACGGTGCAGCGGCTGCAGGGCGAGGTGCGCCGCGGCGCCACCTACCGGCGCTCCTTGGGCTTACTCGCGGCGGCCAGGCAACAGGCCCCCCATATCCCCACCAAGTCTGGCTTGATGCTGGGGCTTGGCGAAACGAAGGCGGAGGTGGAGCAGGCGATGGCGGACCTGCGGGCCGTCGATTGCCAGCGACTCACCCTGGGCCAGTACCTGCGGCCCTCGTTGGCCCACATGCCGGTGGCTCGCTACTGGCAGCCCGAGGAGTTTGTGGCCCTGGCGGATACGGCCCGCCGCCTGGGCTTTGCCCAGGTGCGCAGTGGCCCCCTGGTGCGCAGCAGTTACCACGCGGCGGAGACCTGAGCCGGCCCCAGCCCACCCTTGATTTGTTAAGTGTTGGTGTTTGCGGCGATGGTCTGACGCAAGCGTTGCTCGCATTCCTCCAGCGGGGCCAGGTCGACATCGACACTGCTGCTGCCGTCGTATTCAAAGGGATTATCGAGATCGCGAATCAGAAAAACAAGATAGAGAAAGGAGGTGAACAGAAAGCTAGAAACAACAAAATTTTCGCCAAAGTTATCAGCCCCGATCAGCAATAAGGCGATAAACACCCCCAGCAAAAACAGCTCTAACAATGCATAGGCGGGGGCGATGAAGTCATGGTCGCGGTTGCTGGCGATGCGGCTGAGCAACAGGCGCATTTTGGCCATATTCGCCAGGCTGGGATTGTTGGCATCCGAGCGGCCAGCGGCCTCCAAGGCCGCCAGGCTGCCGTTCAACTGCTGCATGGCGGTTTGCACCCCATCCCAGGGGGCCTGTTTAAGCAACCAAAGGCGAATCGCTGCCAGGGCCGCCACCAGGGCCGCTCGAATCCGCACGGCATCAAGATCGGGGGCCGCCGCCCCATTGACGGCCAGCCGATCGTTGATGGCTTCCGCCTCATTCACCAGCTCCAGCACCATGTCCTCACTGGCGTGATATTGGCTGAGGGTGCCGCCCAACACCAGGGCGAGGATGAAACTGGCGGCCCCCAGCAAGGAGCCCGTCAAGGAATCGAATTTCCATAATTCCCAGCCCAGCTGGTGAAACAGCACCTCCAGCAGGCCAAACAGCAAGGTGAATGGCGCCACCGCCAGCAGCACCCGCCACTTAACCGGCATCCCGCGCAGCCAGGCCTGATAGGGGTTAACAGGTTTGGGTTGGATCGGGGTGGGCACGGAGCTGCTGGCTGGTGTCATGGCTGGGGGGCTTGGCGGCCGGGGGTCAGTTTGGCTGGTCGGGGGGGTGGGGGTAGGGGGGCTCAGGGTGTTGCAGAGGTCCGGCGTCAAGTTAACTTTTGGAGGTAAGATGTTTTGAGTGACGAAGGGTCTTGAGATAAGATTTTTTTCTAGGATAATTCGAGTTTTGCATATGTCGATACTGCCAAGGAGTGGAGAACGATCCGTCCATCATGGTTGAGCAAGTGAATAAATTAAGGCGCCCCACCGCTGATCATCTCAAAGCCATTGATCGCATGGCCATGCTGGAGGCTCGTGAAAGGCTCGACGTCAAGACATACCCTTCAGGCTCTATCACTTCAGGCTCTTGGACGGATTTTTATGAATAAGCGTTAAGCTTGACTGGGGCCATCCTTTTTTCACGGCCTGGCCAGATTAAAGTAAAAATATAGATAATGCAACCATGTATCGCTTATTTTTAATCTTCGTCTTATTGCTTTTGCCAACAAAGGCCTTTGCTGAGGGTCAATCCACCCCTGCTACCAGTCCTCAGGTAGCTGAAATGGATGCCAAAGAGTCTAGCAATCAAGTTAATCTCAAAGGAAATATTGTTGTGTATAAGCTCCAAACATCTGCCGGAAATCCTTGGAAAAGCATCCGCGGTTCATGGGCTATATTTGATGTAGTTAATGGTCAAAGTGTTGTGATCAAGCATA
The DNA here is from genome assembly GCA_040399485.1 of Cyanobium sp. GTDB lineage: Bacteria > Cyanobacteriota > Cyanobacteriia > PCC-6307 > Cyanobiaceae > Cyanobium. Next base: position 3,853 of record JBBASD010000115.1, read on the forward strand.
CAACACAGCAGATTAATCAATGGACACTTTATTCCAAATGGTGGGATCACGAAGTTATATCTGTTCGAGCCTGTAGGCTGAATAAGGAAGGCTGGGAAGATTCCTCTTCCTGCATAAACGGCAATGGCAATATGGTAAAAATTCCGGAGAATGATTCAATTTTTAATTATGCTTTTGATTTCAAGTGGAAAGAAAACGGTGCCATTCAATCCTCTAGAATCATCATAGATCCCAAGTCAAAACCTACTAATATCCGTTCTATGGAGTAACCTGAAGCCATGGCATCTCGAACACTGTTGGTAGCCCTGTATTCCATTTGCTTTCTCTGCGTTCCTCCAGCATTAGCTGGTACCTACAAAGCCCAATGCGATGCCAAATCTACTTGTGTCGTTAAAATCACCACGGATCGTTTGATTGTTGATGATCGGGTTGTTCCGATTCAGGCGATCTTTAGCTGGGTCAAGGGGGGCCCCGGTCTTAATACGAACTCGGGCCTTGGTGCTGGTGCAACGATTTTGTTGGGTGTCCCTGGCATGTTGTTATATGGCGTTCAATCCTTTAAATCAGTATTTGATATTGCTTATTTTACGCCTTCAGGTGAGATCGGACATTTGTATTTTGGCTTTAACAATGTTGACGAGAGTCGTTTCTTTGAAACCGAGATATTGGCGACCTTGGCCCAACCTATGGGCAAAGAAAGTCCGCAAGCCAAAAGTTTTGTCTGGAAAGAATCAGATTACTCACTTCAGCCCGATGCAAACCCTGTAAAGGCTCCGTTAACAAGCCCTGTTTCAAAACCTGTTCCCTAATCCTGCTCAACACCGCTCCTTAATCACTCTGTTGGTTGGGTTTTACCACACTGCCTGAGCCGGATTAGATCACTCGCCAGTTGCAAGTTCAGGACGATTTGTATTTGCTTGCCTGCAACGCGGCACAGATCAAGGCTGCTGCTACCAATTGCCGATGCCTCTCCTCACTTCCCCCCACCCTTCCCCCACCAGCTACTGCCCAGCAGGTGCACCAGCCATCCCGGTCCCGTCAAAGCCAGCACGAGAATTGTCAGCGCCGTGCTTAGCCGGCTGGAGACGGTACGGGCCGGATCTAGGCCGCTGTGTAAGAAAGTGAGGGTGACTACCACCGCAAAGATGCCGGTACAAAGGGCGCTGGCTGATCGCAAAGTGTCCTTGGGAGGGCGGCGGTCCGGGTGGTTGGCGTCGCGGCTGAGGCTGCCGCCGCCGATTGCCCCCGCCAGCACCAGGCAGGCCACGATTCCAAGGCGCAACTGCAGGCCCTCGTGGGGATTGGTGCTCTGGATTTTCTGGCCCACGACCATGGCGCTGCCCAGCAGTCCGCCGCAGCTGGCCCCCAGCACCGCCCACCAGCGCCAGGGGGTCAGGTGGCGGCCGCTCAGGATCGAGCCCCCCGCCAGCAGCAAGGCCGTCAAAAAGGTGGAGGGCAGGGCCGCCAAATGGCGCGTCACTGCATAGGCCAGGCCCGCCCCCGCCAGGACCCCCAGCAGTTGCCGGAAGTGGCCTGGCAGCAGGGGGTGGCTGGGAGGCTGGCGTTGGCGCTGGGGTTGCAAGCGCGGGGTGGGATGGCCCTGGGCCATGGCGGGTGGGGCTCCTGGAGGTTGCTCCATCCTCTGGCGGCGCCCTACTGCCACGCCAGGACTGACCCATCTTCGCTTCCAAATCGACTAACGGCGTGGGCCAGTCAGATCGATCCGCGCCGGTTTGAGCTTGCCTCGACCCACCGGCTTGCCATCCAACATCAAAATGAAGTGGTCCGGTTTCAGCAAACGCTGGCCGGCCTTCTCTTTATCCCACCTCCCTATCGGAACTGATGGCATCTTCCAGCCGTAGAAATGAAGGGCGCAGGTAGGGATGCTAAATTTGTATTGCAAGTAAACGCTCCATGATTAACTACAAAGTAAAGGCTTTATTCAAGCCTTTTGGATATGACATCAGTAGCTGCATGTTTGATGGCAAACATGGTTTACATACCTCGGAGCCATTTCATGCCTCGGAGCAAAACTAAATGAACAACCTGCTTTCGGTGGTGACGATAAATAAAAATAATGCTGATGGCTTAATTCGTACAATTACATCTCTGCAAACATATCGCAATGATGAAAGGCTTGAATTCATTTTTATTGATGGACTGTCTAATGACAATAGTCTAGCAGTAGCTAAGAATTTTTACAAGGATTCGGAAATTATTTGTGAGCCAGATAGTGGAATATACAATGCAATGAATAAAGGTCTTAGAAAAGCAAAAGGCGATTACGTTATCTGGATAAATTCAGGCGATGAACTAGTTACCGACCCATCTTTTGTTGGATATTTGGCCGAAAGCAAGGCAGATATCCATGCCTTTGCAGTAGAGGAGTATGACCAACATGGAGCATTTCGCAAGATTCTAACTCCTAGTATCGGTAAGATGCCCAACGGCATGATACAACATCAAGGTATGATTTTTCAAAGGCAAACTGTTCTAGATATAGGCGGATACGATGAAAGCTTTAGAATTATATCTGATTTTGACCTATTACTAAGAATATACCTTCTGAATGGCATTATTAAATGCCATTCAGATACATCAGTCTCTCGCTTCTATCTCGGCGGGCTAAGCTCCACTTTCCGACCTGTTCTGGTTAAAAGAATAAATATTCTTAGGAAGAACAGACAGATATCCCTCTGGAAATACTATTATCAACTCTTGCGTGCCCAGTTTGACCGTAACAACTGAGCCTGCTCACTGCCGCGCCAAGATCTCGCGCAGCTTCTCTTCCTGATCGGCGATCGGCGTGCCGGTGACATCCACCAGCGCCCGTTTGATCTTGCCGCCGTAGGCGAACGGCGGCTTGTAATCAGGCAGGGCCGGTGAACCGGGATCGGATCCCACCGCCACCCCGGCCGCCAAGCCCAGGCTGAGGGGGATGGTCACCGGCAGGTTGCCCTCACCCACCGGCTGGCCGTCGACAAACAACACCACCTTGGCCGGGGTGCCTTTGCCGTTGGCCACATCGGCGGGGCCGGTGGGGGTGAACTCAACACTGACGATGTGGTGACCGGCCGGAATCGGTCCGCTGGAGTGGACCCGGAAGAACTGCTCGGCCACATAGTTGTAGCCATAGGTGAGCAGGCCGTTCTGCACAAAGAAAGCAAAGCCGCCATCGTTGCCGCCCATGCTGAACAGCACCCCCTCAGCGCCGGCTGCGGGCACTTCAATCTCCACCGAGATCGAATGGGGCCGGTTCAACACCCGCGGCGCCGCATTAAGAGGCACCATCTGGGTGCCGGGGTAATAGATGTAGCGCTGCCGGTCGGCGGCAATCTGGGGACGCTCGACGGCAAAACGCTGGGTGCCACGGCTATCAATCGGCAACACCTTGTATTTGCCCGCCTCCACATACCACATGCCGATCATGGCGATCAGGCGGTCCCGCTCCGCCTCGGCCAGGTTGGTGGTTTCGGCGAAGTCGGTGTTGAGGTTGTATAGCTCCCAGCCGTGGGCATCAAGCTGAATCAGCTGGTCGTAGCTGATCGGATCACCGAAGCGGCGGCCCGATTCGGCAAACGAGGTGCCGGGCCAGGGGCATACGGCCCGCCAGCCATCGTGATATAGCGAGCGGTGGCCGAACATCTCGAAGTACTGGGTGAGATGCAGGCTGGGTGCGGCCGGATTGGCGAAACACGAGTCCAGCGAGAAGCCTTCGATTGGGCTTTGGCTGACACCGCGGATGGCGGTGGGGGGCTCGATGCCGAGGGCTGCCAGCACCGTGGGCACCATATCAATCGCATGGCAGTACTGGGAGCGCACCTCACCGCGGGCGGCGATGCCCTGGGGCCAGCTCAGAATGAAGGGATCGCTGGTGCCGCCGCGATAGGTTTCGCGCTTCCAGCGGCGGAACGGCGTGTTGCCGGCGTGGGTCCAGCCCCAGGGGTAGTGGTTGAAATACTTCGGTCCGCCGATGTCGTCGATGGCGGCCAGGTTTTGCTCGAGGTTTTCGGGCACGTTGTTAAAGAACTTGCCCTCATTTACCGAACCAGTAGGGCCCCCCTCGGAGCTGGCGCCGTTGTCGGAGATCACCATGATTAAGGTATTGTCGTATTCGCCAATCTCCTTCAAGAAATTGATAAGTTCGCCGATGTAATGATCGGTGTGCTCCAGGAAGCCGGCGAATACCTCCATCATGCGGGCATAGAGGCGTTTCTCTTCGGCGGAAAGGCCATTCCAGTCGGGCACATCGGGGTCGTGGCGCGAAAGCACGGTGCCCTCCGGGATGATGCCCAGTTCCTTCTGGCGCGCGAAGGTGTGCTCGCGGTAGGCGTCCCAGCCGCCATCGAACTTGCCCTTGTACTTGTCGGCCCACTCCTTCGGCACGTGGTGGGGCGCATGCATGGCGCCGGTGCAGAAGTACATGAAGAAGGGCTT
>JBBASD010000116.1:0-8273 GCA_040399485.1 Cyanobium sp.
CCTGCTGGCCAAGGAGCATCCCGAGCTGCTGGGCAGGAACCGCTTCGAACGCCAGAGCGACGACCTGCGTCGGGAGTTGGCCCTGGCCAATCTCGAGGACTTCCTGCTGCGCCATGGCTTCAGCGTGTTCGACGCAGCGGCGCTCAACCCGAGGCAGCGTCAGGAAGCGGAGCGGCTGCGGCTCGCCTCCGGGCTGCCAGAACCTGCCTGGGAGTCGGTGCTGCGGCAGCTCGGGCCCCAAGGGGAGCTGGAGCGGCAGCGGCTGGAGCCACTGCGGGCCGCCTGGCTGGAGGAAGCCGGCCTGCTGGCCTGGCTCGACGGCCAGCTGGCGGAGGATGGCCTGCTGCGGCCGCTGCAGCGGGTGCTAGCCCGGCGGGTGGGCGAACTGCAACGGCAGCTGGCCACCCGCCTGGCCGCCGCCGGCCTCGACCCCCTGCCGCCAGCGATGGCTCCGACGGGCGACCTGCGCCGCGTCTTCGATCTGCTCTGGCTCGATCCCGATCCCGACACGGCGGCCTGGGTGCTGATGCTCGAACGCCAGCGCCATCCCGAGGCCGTGGCCCGGCGCCTGCAGGATCCCCGCCCCGGCCTGGCCAGCTCCCCCTTCCTCCAGGGCCAGTTGCGCGGCGATGCCACGGTGGATGAGGCGTTGCTGGCGGCGCTCACGGGCTGGTCGATGTTTGATGACGTGTTGCCCGCCGGGCTGCTCTGGCTGGCCCAGCGAGGCACGCTGCGCCAGTTGCCCGCCGGCGAACCGGTGATGGAGAAGGGCTCCATCAGCGACCATCTGGCCCTGGTGCTTGGCGGCGACGTGCAGGTGTTGGTGGGCAGCGACGCAACGGTGGTTCTGGGGCCCGGTCAGGCCATCGGTGAGATTGGCGTGATCACCGGCCGGCCCCGCACCGCCAGCGTGCGGGCCGGTGCGGACGGTTGCCGCCTGCTCATGCTGCCCTCCGCCACCTTCGAGGATCTGCTGCGCCGCTCCGACAGCTTCAGCCGCTCGCTGCTCTCCCAGCTGGCGCTGCGGCTGGTGGACGCGACGCGCAAGGTGGCGGCGTAGGGCGTCGACAGCTCCGCTAGCAACCGCAGCCGCCGCAACCGCCATCGACGTTCTTGTTGTCCTCATCGACGGCCTCGATCAGATTCCGAAGAGCATCCAGCCGCCCCCCCGTCATCGCCTTTGGACCCAGCAGGGCGACCCGCAGCAGAGCCTCCCCGTGGGCAGTGGCGATGCGGTAACGCTCCAATACACGATCGCCCCACATGGTGCGGCCACTGGGCACAGAGAGGGCCAGGCTGATCGCCAGGGTCGGCGGCACGAGCAAAAGCCACACAGCAGTTGGCAGCAGAAGTAAGAGAAACTGCGCAAAGGCCACGCCCCCGATGAAGCGGGCGCACGGGTGGCCCAGACGGAGGGCGATCACTTCCCGCGTGCCTTGCAGCAGCATTCCCCGGCTCTGCAGGCCAGTCACCATGGCCGTGAAGTCATAGTGGCCGCCTGCAGGGCACCGCTGGGACCGCGGGCCAGATAGGCCAGCTCCTGCTCATTCAGCGCCGGCATGCTGCTGCCCCCGCTCGGCTGGCGCAGCAGGGGACGCAGGAAATGGACGGCGAACCAGAAATGGCCGGCCAGCAGGGGAGAGGCAAACAGCCAGATGAGCACCCAAGAGCGGCTGGCAGGCTCGCTGCTGGTTTCCGCGGCCGCCGAGGCGAGCGCGCTGGCGATCACTCCCAGGCCGATCAGCAGCCCGCCCATCGGCGCAGACCAGCGCCACCGGCGCCAAGAACGCCAGCCACGCCAGCGATTTAACACTCGATTGATCCTGCCGCGCTGCATCTGCAGGTCGCGACCGAAACGCACATCCGCCGGCGGCCATAGAGCGGGCTGTGCGGCAAGGCAACTCTTGAACCAAGTGCCAGGTGGATCAGGGCTGCTCCCAGCAGCACTGCAGCGATTCCCTGGCGCACTCCCGGCAAGATCCAGAAGCAGAGTGTGGAGGCTTTGATTCTGAAGGGGATGCGTGTAGTCGTCATGGTGATGGATTCGGATTTACGGATGGTTTTACCCCTGACGTGACCCCCATGGTTTTGGCCTGTCATCACTGATTCAGGTTGCTCTGGTGCAGGGCTGGGACGCCTGCACCAGAGCGGTCTTCGCCCAGCGTCTGAGCGAGAAATTCGGTGTGCCTTGCTGAAGTCAACAGAGACTCCAGGACTGGGATCAACCTTTGCCATTGCAAGCCTTGCAACTGTCTGACCCGCGTCGCCCGTCAGGAGTTGCGGCGGATCCTTACCAGCCGCCGGTGATCGGGAAAATCCTTTCTTCCAGCCAGAATTCGGGACATTCTGTACAGCGAAGTATGACCATGCGATCAAAAGTATTTCTGTAGGCGTATTCGGCCAAGCTGCGATGGTGTTGCTGTCGACTAAAGGGTAACTGAGCCGCATCGAGAGTAGGAATTTTTTTGCTTGTTAAAGTCCTTCAGGCATGGGATGTAGCGGGCTCAACTCTTTCTCCTTTGGTCAGTTCAAGCACATCAAACAAAAAGGGAATGTCATCAACATCACAACTAAGTGCCACAAGCCTCTCTTCAAGAAGCTCAAGATTCAAATGATCATCAGGATGTTTTGAATCATTACGACCGGGAATAGTCGCTTCCCTAAGAAGGACGTTTAAGTCGCTTGATTCGATCAATTCTAGCGCTTTGTTTTGCCTTTTCAAGATCTCGGTTTCGCTCCTCAAGCTCTCGATCTCTTTCTTGGTGGATTCGTTTTGCTTCCTCAGCGAATCGATATCGCGCCACATCGGCGAAAGCCAGGAGGTCCTTCTGCTTCTCTCTTTTTTCACGCTGGTAGCCATAAATGCCAACCGTCGCAATCAATCCCAGCATCATAGGTCGGCTCCAGCCTGCCGCCGGAAACCAGTCCGCGATCCCCAGCAATGAGGTCAGCAGCACCAGCACAACCGGCCATAGGCTCAGGGCCCTGGAGCGCAACAGCCCCCGCGTCCGCCACCGCCAACTGGCCTGGGCCTTGCGACGTTGCAGTGCTGACAACTGGTGCCAGCCAGCCTCCAGTCACGCCCGCCAGAATCGTTCAGGGGCAGCCTTGAAGCCAGCTAATCCAGGCTGAACTGTGTTCGATGCTGTTAGCCAGCCGAGGCAAATTACGAATGGAGCTAACCCGCCCATTCCCACCCCAGCCCTACCCTTCAGCTGCTCCAGATATCTGCCAACTCCAGCCGTAACCCCGGCAGCAACTCCCCATCCTCCAGCGTCAGCGCCGGCTCGGTCCGCAGGGGTTCGCCAGGTTCCATCACGCCGCCATCGGTCCGCCAAATCTCCACAGCCCGCTGCTCGGCAAACAGCAACCAGCCCAGCCGGGCGCCGTTGGCCATGTAGGCGGCCGGGGCTTGCACCAGTGGTGCTTGCCAGCTCGATCACCACGTCCGGGCTGAGAGGTGGACAGCCGCGGCGTTGCTCGGCGCTGAGGGCCTGCCATCGCTCCCAGCGCAGCAATCGGCTCAGCGTAGGAAGGGTTTGATGGGGCGGCGCCTGGCTTGAATAGGCAACTTTGGGCGCCATAGAGTATCTCTATCTGGGTCGACCTTGACGTGCTGCCCCAGCGACGAGAACGACACAGTGGCGCTGCTGCATCACTCAGGGGCCAGAGCGCTGGCCTCGCGGCGACGGACTACCTCGAGGCCCAGCTCCCTGCCCTCCTCGCATCCCTCCCACTGCTTTCCCCGTTGTGCGCTGGTCGGCCATGGTGATCTGGTTCCTGCCACCTCAGTCCGCTAAACTGAATCTGCGTGACAACAAGATTGTCTCGCAACCGGTCAAGCACCTCACAATGGAGACAAGCGAACACCGACGATGTCTGCAGAATCCCCCATTCGCCTGTTCATTTCCTATTCCCATAAAGATGAGACTCTGCGCGAGAAGTTGGGCGACCATCTGGCGTCCCTGCAACGGGAAGGCGTGATCGATCTGTGGCACGACCGCAAGATCAGCGCCGGCCAGGAGTGGGCCGGGGCGATTGACGACAACCTGGAAGCTGCCGACATCATCCTTTGCCTGGTCAGCGCAGGATTTCTGGCCTCCCCCTATTGCAACGACAAGGAACTGAACCGCGCCCTAGAACGCCACAAGAGCGGCGAAGCTTGCGTGATTCCGGTGATCCTCAGACCGGCCGATTGGCACAACACGGCCTTGGCCAAGCTCCAGGCCCTGCCGGACAATTCGAAGCCAGTGACGGAGTGGAGCAATCAGGACAAGGCCCTTCTCTCCGTAGCCAAAGGCATTCGTGAGGTGGCCAAGAAGTTGGCGGAGCGGCAGGGACGGGCTGGGATCTCGAATCCAGCCGGCACCCCCTCCAGCTCACCTACCCCTTTAAGCGCCCCAGCTGCCCCTGCCACCGCCGCAGCCAAGTCCCCTGCACCGCCCACTACCCCCGCAGCGGCCCTGGAGATTCCGGAGGGCCCCGTGCGACATGATTCCGCCTATTACATACACCCCACCGATGAGGCCCGCTGCACCACCGAACTGGATAAACCCGGTGCCCTGATCCGCATCAAGAGCCCCAAGGGATTCGGCAAATCAAGCCTCACCGCCCGCCTGCTGGCCTATGCCAGCAGCAAGGGTTACCGCACTGTGTCCCTTAATCTGGAAGGCACGGATCAAAAGTTCTTTGACGATCCTGAGCTGTTCATGCAGTGGTTCTGTGCCGCCGTAGGCAAGGAGCTGGGCTTGCGGGTGCGTAAAGAGGAGTATTGGGACGACATCTTTGGCGCTAACGACAACAGCACCGATTACTTCGAAAAGTATTTGCTGAAACCCGATGCCACGCCTTTGGTGTTGGCCATCGACAACTTCGATCGCATTTTTGCCCACTCAGCCATCGAAACAGATTTCTGCGGCCTGCTGCGCAGTTGGCATGAGCGGGCCCGCAGCAATCCGCTCTGGGAGCGCTTCCGGCTGGTGCTCTCCCATTCGCAGGAGTCGTACCTGCAAAAGGACATCAACCAGTCGCCCTTCAACGTGGGCCTGCCCGTGGAGCTGGGGGAACTGCCGCCCGTGGAGGTGGCCCGGCTGGTGGCCCTGCATGGCCTGAATCTGTGCGAGGCGGAGCTTGCTCAGTTGCTGGAGCTGGTGGGTGGCCATCCCTATCTGGTGCGCAAGGCGCTCTATGAATTGGCCAATGGGCTGCCGTTTGCGAACTTTCTGCGGGAGGCGCCCACCGAGGCGGGGGTGTATGGCAACCATCTGCGCGGCCTGCTCAAGGCGGTGGAAGACCACCCGAAGCTGGAGGACGCCCTGCGCCAGGTAGTGACCAGCCAGAAGGCGGTAAAACTGCGCTCGGAGGAGGCCTTCAAGCTGGAAAGCCTGGGGTTGCTGGTGCCGGAGGGCAACCTGGAGAGGCCGCGCTGTCTGCTCTACGCCAAGTACATGGCTGACCGTCTCTCGGCCTGATCCATGGCAGCTCTCCTCTCCTACAAGGTTGGCGGCAGCCTCGATGGCGACAACGCCTTTTATGTGCAGCGCGTCGCGGATCACGAGCTCTACGAGCGCCTCAAGGCAGGCGACACCTGCTTCGTGTTCAACTGCCGGCAGATGGGCAAATCCAGCCTGAGGGTGCGCACGATGCAGCGGCTCCGGCAAGAGGGGGTGGTGTGTGCCGTGATTGATCCCCAGTCCCGCGGCACCACGCCCACTGAAGAGCAGTGGTATGCGGGCACGCTCAAGCGGCTGATCGAAGATCTGGGCCTGGCGGAGGCGGTGCCCTTCAGCAGCTGGTGGAAGGAGAGCAGCGTGCAGGCCTTGAGCCCGGTGAACCGCTTCGAGGAATTCATCGACAAGATCCTGCTGGCGCAGATCACGGCTCCGATCGTGATCTTCGTAGAGGAAGTCGACAACCTGCTCAGCCTGAAGTTCGACACCGACGGCTTCTTCGGCATGATCCGCTCGCTGCACGAACGCCGCAGCGAATACCCTGCCTACCAGCGCCTGAGCTTCTGCTTCCTCGGGGTGGCCACCCCTTACGACCTCATCCGCGGCGACCACCGCTCCGCCTTCAACATCGGCCATGCGGTGGAACTCAGCGGCCTGGAGCGCCAGGAGGCCGAGCCCCTGCTGGCGGGCCTGGCCGGCCAGGTGGCCGATCCAGCCGCCGTGCTTGATGCGGTGCTGCACTGGAGCGGCGGCCAGCCCTTCCTCACCCAGAAGCTGCTGGCGATGGTGTGCGCGGCGGAGCAACCGGAGCGGCCGGCGGCGGAGCTGGTGGAGGAGATTGCGCGCGAGCAGATCATCCACAACTGGGAAACGCAGGACCTGCCGGTGCACCTGCGCACGATCCGTGACCGCCTGCTGCAGGGGGCGGAGGGCCAGCGCGGGCGGCTGCTGGGCCTAGTGCAGGTTATCCAGGAGCAGGGTGGCATCCCCGCCGATTCCAGCCCCGAGCAGATGCAACTGCGGCTCACGGGCCTGGTCGTGCCCCGTGCGGGCCAGCTGCAGATCGCCAACCCAATCTACGCGGCGGTGTTCACCCCCGATTGGGTGCGCCGCCAACTGCAGGAGCTGCGCCCGCCCATCTATGGCGAAGCGATCAGCGCCTGGGAAAAGGCCCCGCCACAGGAGCGCGCCAGCCACCTGATCACCGGCGCGCCGCTGGCGGCAGCGCTGGGCTGGGCCAAGGGCAAGAGCCTCAGCCCGGCGGATGACGAATTCCTGGAGGCCAGCCGGGCGGCGGCGGACGCCACCACCCGGGCAGCGGAGGCCACGCGGCTGGCGGAAGAGCGGGCGCGGGTGGCCGAACGCGACAAACGCCTGGCCGAGCAACAGGCCCTCAATCGCCGCCGCATGGTGAGCGGCCTGAGCGCCGGCCTGGTGGCGCTGGGGGGGGTGAGCGCGTTTGCGGTGGTGCAGAAGCTGGCGGCGGATCGGAATGCCACGGCCGCCAAGCTGCGGGAGCAGGCTGCTCTCGTTCTCACTGAAATCAGAACCACCCCGGTGGAAGCCCTGATCCGGGCAATTGCCCTTTTCGCTGATTCCCAGCCAAAGGAATTCGCTGATTTGAGCAGTGTGAGCCTTGACGCTCTGGATCAGGCCCTGCCCCAAGCGGCTTCCCTTTCTGAATCCGATCGCCTTCAAGGCCATACAAGGTCGGTGATGGCCGTGGCCTTCAGCCCGGACGGGCGGCGCATCGTTTCCGGCTCTAAGGACAACACCCTGCGGCTCTGGGATGCAGCCACCGGCAAGCCCATCGGCGCTCCCCTTCAAGGCCATACAAATACGGTGTGGTCAGTGGCCTTCAGCCCGGACGGGCGGCGCATCGTTTCCGGCTCTGACGACTACACCCTGCGGCTCTGGGATGCAGCCACCGGCAAGCCCATCGGCTCTCCCCGTCAAGGCCATACAGCCGGGGTGTTGTCCGTGGTCTTCAGCCCGGACGGGCGGAGCATTGTTTCCGGCTCAGCAGACAAGACCCTGCGGCTGTGGGATGGGGCCAGCGGCAAGCCCATCGGCTCGCCGTTTCAAGGCCATACAAATTCCGTGTGGTCAGTGGCCTTCAGCCCGGACGGTCGACGCATCATTTCCGGCTCAGCAGACAACACCCTGCGGCTCTGGGATTCAGCCACCGGCAAGCCCATCGGCTCGCCCCTTCAAGGCCATGCAAATTCGGTGTGGTCCGTAGCCTTCAGCCAGGACGGGCGGCGCATCGTTTCCGGCTCAGCAGACAACACCCTGCGGCTCTGGGATTCAGCCACCGGCAAGCCCATCGGCCCTCCCCTTCAAGGCCATACAAATTCGGTGTGGTCCGTGGCCTTCAGCCCGGACGGGCGGCGCATCGTTTCCGGCTCTTACGACAACACCCTGCGGCTCTGGGATGGGGCCAGTGGCAAGCCAATCGGCCCTCCCCTTCAAGGACATACAGGCCTGGTGATGTCCGTGGCCTTCAGCCCGGACGGGCGGCGCATCGCTTCCGGCTCTGACGACAACACCCTGCGGCTCTGGGATTCAGCCAGAGTCAACTCCATCGGCTCTCCCCGTCAAGGCCACACAAGTTCGGTGTGGTCCGTGGCCTTCAGCCCAGACGGGCGGCGCATCGTTTCCGGCTCTAAGGACAACACCCTGCGGCTCTGGGATGCAGCCAGAGGCAACCCCATCGGCCCTCCACTTTTAGGCCACACACGGCCGGTGTCGTCCGTGGCCTTCAGCCCGGACGGGCGGCGCATCGTTTCCGGCTCAGCAGACAACACCCTGCGGCTCTGGGAT
>JBBASD010000117.1:0-8060 GCA_040399485.1 Cyanobium sp.
GTGGTGGCCCTGGCGGAAAGGCTGGAACTGCTGCTTAGCAGCTTTGCCAGAGGGGAGCGACCGAGTGGATCCTCAGACCCCTATGGGTTGCGTCGGGCCGGCAACGGGGTCCTCCAGATTCTTTGGGATCGGGGCTGGACCCTGGATCTGGTGGCCCTGCTGCAGCGCTCGTGCCGCCACTGGGCGGCGATGTTGCCCGACCTGGACATCAATGCGGTTTCCTTGGAGGCCAGCATGGTCGAGCTGCTACGCCAGAGGTTGGTTAGCCAGTTGGAGGAGGAAGGTTTCGATGGCGATCTGGTCGAAGCGGTTGCCGGAGAGACCGTTTCAGCAGCCAGGCTATTGGGGGACCCGGCCGATGCCCGCCGCCGTTTGCTGCTGCTGGCCGATCTGCGGCGCCAGGGCCAACTAGCTGCCTTGCAGACAGTTGTGCAACGGGCCTCACGCCTGGCGGCCAAGGGGGATTTGGGTTTTGGGGTGTTGGGGCCCGAGGGGAGGATTGATGTGGCACTGTTCAGTTCCCAGAGCGAGGCGGCGATGCTGGGTGTCATAGAAACCCTTCAACCCTATGCCCAGGCCCAGGATGGATCTGGATATGGGGCGCTGGCCCAAGGTCTTGCCCAGAGCGCCAGCACCCTGGCTGACTTTTTCGATGGCCCCGAAAGTGTCCTGGTGATGGCCGAAGACCCAGCGGTGCGCCGCAATCGGCTGAATCTGCTGGGCATCCTGCGCAATCAGGCTGCCCAGCTAGCTGATTTCAACTGCCTCAGCGGCTGAGGACCGGTTGTCGGTCCGTCGCAGAAGCGGCACCTGGATCCTGATCAATACCGTTGATGGCTCGGGTTTCGTTGCCAATCCCTGCGGGGGGAGCCAACAGCTGAGCGACTTCCTCTTCGGTGCGAACGGTACTGGCAACCGGTCGATACCCCGATGGGGCCAAGGCTTGACCCCGGAGTACGGAAGCGAGGGTACGGAAAGTGAGTTTGAGTTGCTGCCAAGGATTCATGGCTACTACTCGCTTGTAGAGGTAGCTATCGAAAGTCAGGCGCTGCACATCGACGTCATCGCACATTTCGACGAAAGCTTCGCGAGCCGCATCATTGCTATAAAAAACATTTTGAAGAATTTCGAGAACTTTATAGGTAGGGCCATACTTTTTGTCCCACTTTTTCAGGTAAATTTTTAGGTCGGCTTCGCTGGGAATACGCGTGCCCCCGGCGCTGGCATTGACAATTTCTTCGGCGCACATCCGACCACTTTTGGCGGCAAAGTAAATCCCTTCTCCCGAACTCTTAGTGACATAGCCAGCCGCGTCACCCACTAGGGCCATGCGGCCCACCACCCTTCTGGGGCGCGGGTGCTCGGGGATCGGATGGGCTTCCACCTTGATCACTTCACCCTTAAGTAGTCGGTTGCTGGCGCGTTCGCGGATCCCCTGCTGCAAGCCTTTGATCAGGGCCTGATTTTTCTGCATCGTTCCGGTGCCAACAGCCACGTGGTCGTACTTGGGGAAGACCCAGGCATAAAAGTCAGGGGAGACATCGGTTCCTACATACATCTCGGCAAGATCTTCGTAGTAAGCCATTTCTTCCTTGGGCAGGCGAATGCGTTCCTGGAAGGCGATTGCCACGTTGTAGTCGCCAGCGTCCATGGCTTTGGCTACCCTGCTGTTAGCACCATCGGCACCAACGATGAGGTCAACTTCCATGCTTTTTAGTTCGCCTGTAGGTCCGCCACTGGCATAATCGGCATAGTGAATTGTATAGGGACCTTGGCGTTCTTTACCAGTATCAATCCGTTGAACAAGGCCATTGATCAAATTGGTACCCAAGGATGCAGCCCGATTTCGTAGGAAGCTGTCAAGAATTTCGCGGCGGCACATGCCGATATATTCATTGCTATTAGGTAGGTGGATATCCACTTCTCGATTGGAGGGTGAAATCATCTTCATGTTGCGGACCTTGCGGTCGATGATGGATTCCGGGAGGTCAAACTCATTGACCATGCAAAGGGGAATCGCCCCACCACAGGGCTTGGCATTGTCGAGCTTGCGCTCGAACAACCAGGTTTGAATGCCAGCCTTGGCAAGCACTTCAGCAGCACAAGATCCACTCGGGCCGCCGCCCACAACTGCGACTCGCAACATCTTGAAACCTTTTGGCGCCAGGGATTCTCCTGAAAACGTAACACCACATGCCTGGCCTTCGCGGCTGTCCCCCGGAGACTGTTGAGATCATTTTTGGGGGGATGGTGGGAAAGGGCGTCGGACCTGGACCATGGGCCTATGCGTGCGTGGGCCCGCACTGGGTCGAGGAATTAACATTTCTTGCAGCCCAGGATCTCGGTGTGTCGCCTCCGAAGTTTCGAGACGACATTCCCTTGGCACGGCGCAGCCAGGCTCCGCTTTCCCGTCGCCCACCGCTTTGGCTGGCCCTTCTGCGCGTGGCGTTTTTGCTTGGGCTGGCACTTGCGGGCCTAACCGTCCTGCGTCAAGCAGGCTTGTTGTCCTGGCTTGAGCCTGGTCCCGTGGCGGGTCTGAGGCAGCGACCCACGGCCGATGGGCGCCTGCTCGGCCATTTCCCTTACCCAGAGGCTTCCTCCCGGGTCCTTGTCGCCCTGGGGGCTGGCCTGCAACTCAGGCCCGAGGCAGCTGCTGCCCTAAGTGACATGCAGCAGGCCGCCGCTGGCGACGGCGTGGATCTGCGGGTGCTGAGTGCCTTTCGCTCGATTGATCTGCAACGCAGTCTGTTTTTCGACGTCAAGGCTGAACGCAATCAGGATGCCCATACCCGGGCAAAGGTCAGCGCCCCTCCTGGCTATTCCGAACACAGCACCGGCTATGCGGTGGACCTGGGTGACGGAAGACTACCGGCGACCAATCTCAGCCAAAACTTTGAAAAAACTGCTGCCTACCAGTGGTTGTCCCGCAATGCGGGCCGATACCACTTCACTCTTTCCTTTCCCAAGGGCAATCATCAGGGAGTGAGTTACGAACCATGGCACTGGCGTTTTGAAGGGTCCTCAGAAGCCTTGAGGCTGTTTGAGCCAGCCCAGCGACTGGTCCCCTGAATCAGGCAAGGGGCAAGCTAAGATCGACTATCGCTTCAGTACCCTGGCGCGACGAAAACCACATAAGCACCCCGGATAAGCACACCGGTCTTCCGCATCAGCCCTGGTTTCGAATTTTCCACCCTTCCCAACCGAGAACATCATGAGCGGCGACAGCAAAGGCGCCCCAATTCGCAATATTGCGATCATTGCCCACGTTGACCACGGCAAGACAACTTTGGTCGACGCCCTATTGGGCCAATCCGGCATCTTTCGCGCTGGGGAAGCGGTACCCACTTGCGTGATGGATTCCAATGATTTGGAGCGGGAGCGGGGAATCACAATACTTTCTAAGAATACTTCTGTGCACTATAATGGCACTCGTATCAATATTGTTGATACCCCTGGCCACGCCGACTTCGGTGGAGAAGTGGAACGGGTTCTCGGCATGGTCGATGGTTGTCTGCTGATTGTTGACGCCAATGAGGGGCCGATGCCTCAGACGCGATTCGTGCTTCGTAAGGCATTGGAACAAGGTCTAAGGCCAATTGTGTTTGTCAACAAAATTGATCGAGCCCGCGTCGATCCAGAGCAGGCTGTTGATAAAGTTCTCGACCTTTTTTTAGAGTTGGGCGCGGACGACGACCAGTGTGATTTTCCCTATCTTTTTGGCAGTGGTATGGCCGGCTATGCCAAGCCGGATATGGCCACGGAAAGCGACACGATGAAGCCGCTCTTCGATGCCATCCTGCGCCATGTCCCACCGCCAGTTGGGGACCCCGCCAAACCCCTGCAGATGCAGGTCACGACTCTGGATTATTCAGATTTTCTGGGTCGCATAATGATTGGTCGTGTACACAACGGCACCATTAGTGGTGGTCAAACCGTGGCTTTGATTCGCGACGATGGCACCATCAAGCGCGGACGCATCAGCAAGCTTCTTGGCTTTGAAGGATTGCAGCGGGTTGAGATTGCCGAGGCCCGTGCCGGTGATCTAGTTGCAGTCTCAGGGTTCGATGAGGTCAACATTGGCGAAACGATTGCCTGCCCTGATCACCCTGAGGCCCTGCCTTTGATTCGGGTTGATGAGCCGACGCTGCAAATGACCTTTGTGGTCAATGACTCTCCCTTCGCTGGCAAGGAAGGCAAGTTCGTGACGAGTCGCCAACTTCGTGATCGGTTGCAGAAGGAACTGCTTACCAATGTGGCATTACGGGTTGAGGACACCGATTCACCCGATCGCTTTTCGGTGAGTGGTCGCGGTGAACTGCACCTCGGCATCTTGATCGAAACCATGCGGCGCGAGGGGTACGAGTTCCAAGTCAGTCAACCCCAAGTCATTTTCCGGACCATTGATGGCACCCCCCATGAACCATTCGAGACCTTGGTGATGGACGTGCCTGAGGAGGCGGTCGGTACCTGCATTGAAAAACTGGGCATTCGCAAAGGGGAAATGCAGAACATGGAAACCAGTAGTGATGGCAGGACCCAATTGGAATTCATTGTGCCGGCCCGGGGATTGATAGGTTTCCGTGGTGATTTTGTTCGTGCCACCCGTGGCGAAGGAATCATGAGTCATTCCTTCTTTGATTACCGCCCCATGCAGGGTGAATTTGATGCCCGTCGCAACGGTGTTCTTATTGCCTTTGAGGAAGGAACGGCCACCTTCTATGCACTAAAAAATGCAGAAGATCGCGGGCAGTTTTTCATTACACCTGGTACCAAGGTTTACAAGGGCATGATCATCGGCGAGAACAACCGACCTCAGGATCTTGAGTTGAATGTCTGCAAGGCCAAACAGCTCACCAACATACGTTCTGCCGGTGCTGAGGAATTGGATACCTTACAGACTCCGGTGCAGATGACGCTGGAGCGAGCCCTGGAGTACATCGGCTCCGACGAGATGCTGGAAGTCACCCCCGAATCGATTCGTTTACGCAAGTTGCCAGCCCGCAAACCTGCCAAACGCTGATTCGTTGAACGGCTCTGATTACATTACAGCCGAAGAGGCGTTGATCCTCCAGGATCCGCGCTTCCATGCTGGCGTGGCCGCCTTCAATCGAGGC
Organism: Cyanobium sp.; assembly: GCA_040399485.1. GTDB lineage: Bacteria > Cyanobacteriota > Cyanobacteriia > PCC-6307 > Cyanobiaceae > Cyanobium. The sequence goes on from JBBASD010000117.1 coordinate 5,115, forward strand.
GAATGGTATGGATGCCACGATGATTTTGAGGCGGTCTGGCATGAAACCCAGGGCCGCCTCAGGCCGGTACTCCAAGCCATCCTCCAGATTGCCGTGGCCCATCACCATCTTGAGAGGGGCAATTACACCGGAGCCACAGTGTTGCTTGGTGAAGGTCTTGGCCGCTTGGCCGCCGCTGAGCCCTGTGAGCTCGGTCTTGACATCCAGAAACTCCAGCAATCATCCCAGAGGCGTCTAGGAGCCCTCCAGCAACAATCTTCCCTGGATTTTTTATCCCTGCCTCGGCTTGAGCCCTGCCAGGAAGGGCCCCGGTAGATTCAGCCGTCATCCTTTGTCATGGCCCGGTTCTTGCTTCGTCCGCTCCACTTCGCCTGCTTGGGCATCGTTGCGGCAGGGCTGCTTCCGCTGGCCCCTCGAAACCCACTGGTTCTGATGGCCCGCGGAGCGACCCCTCCAGCTCCTTTACCAGTTCATCCCAAACTGCCGTCGCCGCCCCTGGGCGCCCCGGCCCATCTCTCCCCGGCCCCAGCCACCACCCCAGGCCTCCCTAATCCTGCCGTTGTTCGAGACGATGGCATGGTGAGCATTGAGTCCGATCGCCAACAGGCCGACAACCGCACTGGGATCGTGACGGCCATCGGCAATGTTCGAATCACCTATCCCCAGAAGGGCATGGTGGCCACCTCCCGCCAGGCCCAATATTTCAGCAAGGAAGGTCGTCTAGTCCTCAGTGGCGATGTCGATGTAGTCGATCGCGATGGCCAACGCATCCGCGCCGAACGGCTCGTCTATCTCCTTGACAGCGAGCGCGTTGTGGCTGAGCCCTCCGCCGGGCGCCAGGTGTTCAGCAAGCTGCGGCTGCAAACGCGCGAGGGGGCTACGCCCTCCCCTTTGATTCCATGAGTCTGGCCTTGGATCGGGTCACGATCACCCTGGGAGGAAGGCCCTTGGTGCGTGGCGTCAGTCTCGAACTCAATCCAGGCGAAGTTGTGGGACTGCTGGGACCCAACGGGGCCGGCAAAACCACCACCTTCAACCTGATTACGGGCTTGATGCGGCCGGATGAGGGCAATGTTTGTTTTGATGGCGTATCGGTGACCCGCCTGGCGATGCCCCAGCGAGCCCGGCTTGGCCTTGGTTACTTACCCCAAGAAGCCAGTGTATTCCGCAATCTCAGCGTGCGTGAAAATCTCGAGCTGGCGCTCCAGCAAAGTCAGACCACTAGATCGCTGCGCCAGGAGCGATTGGAAAGCTTGATTCAAGACTTCCATTTGGTCCCATTTCAACACCGCAAGGGATTTCAACTCTCGGGGGGCGAGCGGCGCCGTTGTGAGGTTGCCCGTGCGCTTGCCGTTGGCATACAGGGTCCCCGATACTTAATGCTCGATGAGCCTTTTGCGGGCGTTGATCCACTTGCCGTCGCCGATCTCCAGGAATTAATCGCTGGCCTGCGGCGGCGGGGCATGGGGGTGCTGATAACCGATCACAACGTTCGTGAAACGTTGGCCATTACGGATCGCGCTTACATCCTTACCGACGGCCGCTTGCTGGCATCTGGCAGTTCCGAGGCCATGGCCCACGATCCCTTGGTGCGTCGCCACTACCTCGGTGAGGGCTTCCAGCTTTGAGTCGACCCATTACGACCAGCCAAGGCCCCTTGAATCTCCTGAGCAAGCTCCAATCCCTTCTGGGCAGCTGGCGAAGCCCTCGCGGCTGGCGGCATCTGCCCTTGATGGACCGCTGGTTGTTGCAAGAGCTGGTGGGTCCCCTGCTGTTTGGGATCGCGGCTTTCACAGCCGTTTCCCTTTCGGTGGGTGTGGTTTTTGAGCTGGTGCGACGGGTCGCCGAATCCGGATTACCACCCCAGGTGGCGGTGCAGGTTTTGTTGCTGCGCCTGCCTGGTTTTCTGGTCCTAGCCTTTCCAATGGCCACCTTGATGGCAACCCTACTGGCCTACAGCCGACTGTCGGGTAGCAGTGAGCTGACGGCCCTGCGCAGTGTTGGTGTGGGTACCACCCGCATGGTGATACCTGCCCTGGCTCTGGCCCTGGCCATGAGCCTACTCACTTTTGTTTTCAATGATCTCATTGTGCCCAGGGCCAATCTCGTCGCTACCCAAACCCTGGAGCGAGCTCTGGGTAAGGCCGTTACGAATCAAAGCGGCGATAACATACTCTATTCACGCTTCGGGCGTGTTAAAGATGAAGATAATGGGGATTCGATACGGCAGCTAACTCAACTTTTTTATGCTCGTAAGTTCCGTAGTGGAACGATGCAAGATGTCACTCTGATTGATTTCTCAAGAATGGGACAACGGCAGATGTTGATGGCCGAGACGGGGCGCTGGAATGAGGATCAGGCCATGTGGGAATTCAGCAACGGTCGCATCGTCAATGTCGACGAGAAAACCGGCTCAACAACATCAGCTAGGTTTGATCGCTATCTCTATCCCCTAAGCCAGGATCCGGTTGAGGTAGCTAAATTGCCGACCGATATCAGCACGATGACTGTGGGTCAGGCCCTTCGGGCTGAACGTTTGCAGACAGAGGCTAACAACCTCAAGGAAGCCCGTCGCCTGCGGGTGCGGATCCAAGAGAAATTTGCCTTCCCGGCCATTTGTCTTGTCTTTGGTCTGATTGGCAGCAGCCTAGGTGTTCGCCCCCATGCCCGCACGAGTCGAAGTCAGGGTTTTGGTATGAGTGTGCTCTTGATTTTTGGGTATTACTTGATGTCTTTCATTGTCAGTTCCCTGGGCATCACAGGGACCCTGACTCCCCTTGTGGCCGCCTGGCTCCCGGTTCTGGTTGGCTTGGCCAGTGGGGGTCTCCTCCTGCGCCAGGCCAGTCGCTGAGGCCGGCGAAACGGCAGACTGGAGCCACTTCTCCCTGTCACGGTGAACGATCCCGTAGTCGGCCTCGCCTTGGCCGCCTTCGCCTTGCTTTTGCT
>JBBASD010000118.1:0-4781 GCA_040399485.1 Cyanobium sp.
CCCGTTCGGGCACGCCCGTGCGGCCCCCGGCCCGGCTCAGCACGATCGTTTGCACCAGACCAGGGATGGTGAGTTCAGAGCCCAAGGCCGCTGCCGTGGCCTGGTAGGCACTTAGCCCCGGCACCACCTCCACCTCCAATTGGGAGTCGGCAAGCCGGCAGACCTGTTCGGCCAAGGCGCCATAAAGACAGGGATCGCCGTCATGGAGACGGACCACCCTCTGGCCCGCCTGGGCCCGTTTCACCACCAGCTCCAGCACTTCTTCCAGGGTGAGGGTGCTGGTGCGGATCCGTTCACAAGCCGGCGAGGCCAGGGCAGCGATTGCCGGGTTGATCAGCGAATCCGTCCAGACCAAAACCTCCGCCTGCTCAATAGCCCTCAGGGCCCTCAAGGTAAGTAGGTCCGGTGCGCCAGGACCGGCGCCGACAATCTGCACCAGGGGTCCCTTCATGGGGTCACGCCGGTGGGATCCGGTAAGGGTCGATGCTGGCCATAGAGCCGCCAGAGGCCCAAGCCCCCCAGGGCAATCAAAATCAAGCTGACCAACTGGGCCATGCGCAGTCCACCAGTACAAAACGGAGGCTCGGCCCCCAGGCAAAGGGGGTCCATCCGCAACCCCTCAATCCAGATTCTTCCAGAGCTGTAGGCCATCAGATAGATGCAACTGAGGGCTCCCGCCGGCAAGGAAAGCTTTCCCCTGACTCCCTGGAAAAAGAGGAACAGTAACAGGAAGCAAACACCAAAATTCCAGAGAGATTCATACAGAAACGTCGGGTGAAATGTATCAAAAGTGATAAAACCAGCTGGGCGATTCTCCAGTGGAATCGTCAACTTCCATGGCAGGTTGGTCGGCAAGCCGAAGGCTTCTGAATTAAAGAAATTTCCCCATCTTCCTATCGCCTGCCCCAGGGCTAAAGCAGGCACCAGCACATCGAGGAGCGGCCAAAGCGGTTGGCGACGCCAGCGGCAAAACAAAATTGTGCCTATCAACCCGCCCAACAGGGCTCCATGGATGGCGATACCCCCGTGCCATACCGCCAGGGCTTCCTGCCAGTTATCGCGGTACTGGCGCCACTCCAGCAGCACGTAATAAAGCCTGGCGCCCAGCACTGACGAAACCACAATCACCGGCAGCAGGTCACTGATGAAGGGAGCCGCGATGTTGCGTTCGCGACCCAAACGGGTGGCCAGGGCCAAACCGGTCAGAACCGCCGCCGCAATCAGCAGGCCATACCAACGCAAAGAAAGCGGGCCCAGCTGAAAGACCAGGGGCCCGGGAGATGTGAAGACAGCCAAGGGAAGCAAGGGAAGACTCAGAGCACGCCCCCTGTGGCCGCCTGGACCTTCTCGACCTGCTTCTTCTTGAGCACCAGAAGAATCTGGGTCAGGGCCGTGCCGGCCAGGAAAGCCAGCAGGCCATAGATGCGGGCGGGGTTCTGGAGCACGACCTCCGCATCCACCTGGCCGAAACCACCCACATTGGGATCGTTGGTCAGGGGAGTGCCAATCTCAAGACGGTCGCCAACCTTGACCAGCAGCTTTGGACCGGCGGGAATCGTTTCCTTAACTGTTTTGCCCTCAGCGGTGGTGATCACCACTTCAAGGGCACCCTTTTCAGCCTCATCAATAGAAGTAATACTGCCCGCCGCAGTGGAGTTGAAAACGCCGTTGTTGGTTTTTTCACCGGTAGGGTTCACTTGGCCGCGGCCCCGGTTGCCACCCACATGAATTTGATATTTACCGAAGTGAATGTTGCCATCGGTGGCGGGATCAGGTGACAGCACCGGGAAGACGATCTTCTGGTGCTGGTCGCCAGGGATGGGACCCACCAGCAGGATGTTGGGCTGGGTATCGCTGTATTGACTGTAGAAGATGCCTTTGGTTTCTTCCTTGAGTTCGTCGCTCAGTCGTTCGGGGGGCGCCAGACGGAAACCGTCGGGCAGCACCACAACCGCACCCACATTCAGGCCCGTGGCTGTGCCATCCCCAGCTACCTGCTGCACCGAGGTGTCATAGGGGACCTCAACTTCAGCCTTGAACACCGTGTCCGGGAACACGGCCTGGGGCACTTCCACCCTGGTCGCCTTCTTGGCCAGGTGGCAGTTGGCGCAAACAATCTTGCCGGTGGCCTCCCGCGGATTGGCGTAGTTCTGTTGGGCCCAGAACGGATAGGCCCAACTAGGGCTCGCTCCGAAAAGCAACAAGCCCAGACAAAGGCCGAAGCCCAGGAACCGGTTGGCAAGACCCGCCGCCCGGAAGAGCGGAGCGAAAAGGCGGGATGGGGTGGGTAGGCGACGCATGGCGGGACGGATCAGGGGCGAGGAAACGAGAGAGGGCGGGCAGGACCCGGATCAAGACCACCAGGGCTTATCGCCAGTGCGGAAATCAGTTTCTGTCCACTGACTAACAAACACGTTGTCGTTCTCGACCGTCACGTGGGCCAGGGCCAGGGAGAGGGGCGCCGGACCGCGCACCACCTTGCCCGTGGCGTCGTATTGGCTGCCGTGACAGGGACACATGAACTTGCCGGCCCCGTTGTTCCAAGGCACAACACAGCCCAGGTGGGTGCAAATGGCATTAATGCCGTAGTCGCCGATGGAATCGGGGCCATCCACCACGAGGTAGGTGGGGTCCCCCTTGAGACCCTGAACCAGGCTGCGGTCGCCCTCTTTGTGGGAGCCCAGCCAACCGCTCAGGGTGACGGAGTTACCGGCGGCGTCTTTGGCGGTGGTGCCACCGCCGCTGCCAGCGGCTTTGGGGGGGATGAAGTAATTGACGACCGGATACAAAGCCCCCAGGGCCACCCCGGCGACGGAACCGAAGGTGAGCAGATTCATGAACTGCCGACGACCCATGTCGGGGACATCACCAGAAGAAGAGGGCGCTGGGATCTGGGTCATTGGCGTCGCTCTAAAGAGGCGCTGCAACGTGGCGCCATTATGAACCTTGCCCCTATCGACCCGCTCCGCAGCCCCCCACCGTCCCCTGGGCCTGAAACAAGCCTTAGTGCTTGGCTTGGCAGCAGGCAGGCTGGAGTGGTCCATGCGCCCCCCACCGGTGACCTTGGCTGATTCCTCTGGTGACCCCGCCGCCGCCGGCGCTCCCCTAAGCGGTGCCGAAGTGAGGGCCCTGCTGGTGGCACGCTGGCAGGCCAGCCACGACCTGCGCCTAGTCCAGATCCGCGGGCGCCTTTACCTCCAAGTGATGTGGAACCACCTGGAGCAACAGTCCTTTCCTCTCAGCGTTGAGGACTACGCCGACCACATCGAACGCGTCGCAGCCGCCCTTAACGACCTGGGACTGGCGGCAACGGTGCGTCAGTGGCTGGGCAGCACCCGCGACCGGCCCCGCCTGGGCAAGGCCCTTTCCTTGCCCCTCGAACCCGTTTCGGGTCGTACCAGCGAATTCCTGCTTTAACCGAGACAGCAACCTGGGTCAGGGGCCCCGGAACGACCCTGGCCCACCGATAGTGGGGGGAAGTTGTTTCTGGCACGTTCTGAGGCATGGGTTTTCTTCGCTCCGCCCTTTTGCCCCTGGCCATCGTGCTGCTCTTTGGCATCGCACTTTTTGCCGTGAGTGCGCGCATCTGGCTGCCTGGGGATATGGCCGCCCCGGCTCCCCTCGGCTGAAGGCATGGAGTCCCCTGGGCATGATCCTGGACCGACCGGCTCATAGCATCCCCCAACGAGGTTCGCTTGATGCCGGTCGACGCCCAGCCCTTTCCTGATCCTTTCCCGGACAGTCCCACCGAGCTCGCCCTCGACCCCGAGGTGCTTGCCCGCGAACTGGCCCAGGAGCTGCTTGGCGATCCCCTCGACGAGATCGATCCCGAGGAACCCGACCCCCATGCTGTCGCTGCCGAATGCGACCTGGGCCTGGCCCTGCTGCGAGGGGATCAGGAGCAACTCATGCAGGGGCTGCGGATTTTTTGCGAGCACCGGGATCCCCGGGCGGTGCCCCAGCTACTGCCCTTGCTCAACGCCCCCTGTCCGATGCTGCGGATGAGCACGGTCTACGCCCTCGGCCGCAATCCCACCCCGCAGGCCGTCGAGCCCCTGCTGGGCTTGCTCAGCGCCGACGACAACGGCTATGTACGCAAGGCGGTGGCCTGGAGTCTCAGCAATTACCCCGAGGCGCCGGTGCTCAACCCCCTTATCCGCGCTCTGCAGATGGACATCGCCGCCGTCCGCCTCTGGGCCGCCAGCTCACTTGCTGATGCCGGGGGGACCAATGCCGCCAAGGCTGATCCGGCGGCCGCCCAGCTACTTCAAACCCTGCGGATCGACAGTGAGGGAGCCGTGCGCAGCAACAGTGCCTGGTCTCTGGGGCGCCTCTATCCCGACCTGGTGGAACCACGCCAGCAGCAGGTGGTGGAGGCCCTGCTGGCCACTCTGCTCCAGGACGGTGATCCGGGGGTGCGCGATGAGGCGCGCCTGGCCCTCGAACAGCTTGAGCAACCTGAGGTGCTGGACCAGCTCCAAACCCTGGTTGAAGAAGGGCTGATCAACTGAAGTTCAGCTGAGGCTGTCGGAAGCCCGCCGGACTTCGCCAACCCAGTTAGCATCTCTAAACTTGTTCCCCCCGCGGGATGGCCCAACGCACCATCCGCTTCCGCATCCATCCAGACGGCCGCGTCGACGAAGTCGTCGAAGGCGTCGCCGGTGAAGGCTGCCAGGCCCTCACCGCTCAGCTGGAGTCCCGGCTTGGCACCGTCCAGCAACGACTGGCTACGGCTGAGGCGTTTTTGCCTGCCGTCCAAACGCAGGCCCTGAACCAGCAGA
>JBBASD010000118.1:4881-8020 GCA_040399485.1 Cyanobium sp.
GCTACGGCTGAGGCGTTTTTGCCTGCCGTCCAAACGCAGGCCCTGAACCAGCAGAGCCAGCCGATCCAGAGGTTGGCGCTGGATCCCCTCACCTGAATCCCCCACCACTTCAAGTCGATGTCTCACTTCAGCACCGTCAAAACCGAATTGCGTGATCGTCAGGCCCTCGTTGAGGCCCTGAATGATTTGGGTTGTCCTCCCCTTGAGGGGGCCCAACCGGTGCGGGGCTATCGCGGCCAGACCGTCACCGCTGACTTGGCGATCCCCCAGGCCGGGGGTGGCGACATTGGTTTCCGGTTCAATGCTGAGGCCGGCTGCTACGAACTGGTAGCCGATCTCGATCTCTGGCGCCAGCCCGTACCGATTGAACGTTTCCTGGCGCGCCTCACCCAGCGCTATGCCCTGCATACGATTCTGGCCGCCAGCTGCGCGGAAGGATTTCAGGTCAGCGAACAGAAGAATTATCAAGACGGCAGTATTGAATTGGTGGTGACCCGCTGGGACTGCTGAGTCCTTGCTGCCCACCGCGCCGATGAGCGATCCCTCCCTCGCCTACAGCACATCGCTTAGCTGCCCACCAAAAACCACCGGCATGGAGCCCCTGCTGGGGGGCGCCTTGCGTCAGAAAGCCGTCTGGGTGGACGAAGCCGTCTGTATCGGCTGCCGATACTGCGCCCATGTAGCAGCCCACACTTTTGTGGTCGAAGCCAATTGGGGGCGATCCCGGGCCATTCGCCAGGATGGCGATAGCACCGAACGCATTCAAGAAGCGATTGACACCTGCCCAGTCGATTGCATCCACTGGGTGGCCTACGAAGAACTGCCTGCCCTCGAACGCCGCCTGGATGAGCAGGAAATAATGCCCCTTGGGGTGCCGACACCGGCCCGACCCAGGCGCACCCTGCCGCGGCCCCCGACCCCAAAACCATGAAGGTGCCGACCCGTCGGTTCGGACGCACCAACCTGGCCATGCCCTTGCTTTCCCTTGGAGGCATGCGCTTTCAGCAAAGTTGGTCCGATGTCGGCGCCGCCGAAGTTGATCCCAAAAGCCAAGCCAATCTGAGGGCCATTTTGGAGGCGGCCACGGCCGCCGGTCTGCACCACATCGAAACCGCCCGGGGCTACGGCAGCTCCGAACGCCAGCTGGGTGAACTGCTTCCCCAGGTGCTTGATCCCCAACGGATCCTGCAGACCAAGATCGCCCCCCAGGCCGAAGCCGCCGCCTTCGAGGCCGAGCTGCGCGTCAGCTTTGAGCGGCTGGCCGTCTCCAGGGTGGACCTACTCAGCTTGCATGGCATCAACACCGCCGAGCTGCTGGACCAAACCCTGCGGCCCGGAGGCTGTCTGGAGGTGGCCCGTCGCTGGCAGGCCGCAGGCCGAGTCGGCCACGTGGGTTTCTCCACCCATGCGCCCCTCGATTTGATCCTGGCAGCGATCGAGAGCGATGGTTTCGACTACATTAACCTGCACTGGTACTGGATCCGCCAGGACAATGGCGCCGCCATTGCCGCCGCCACCGCCCATGACATGGGGGTGTTTCTGATCAGTCCCACTGATAAAGGCGGCCATCTGCATAGCCCTTCCCAGCGCCTGCATGATCTCTGCGCCCCCCTGCATCCAATCGTCTTCAACGATCTTTTCTGCCTCAGTGCCCCAGGGGTGCACACCATGAGCCTGGGGGCAGCCAGACCTGGTGATCTGGAGCTCCATCTAGAGGCGGTGGCCTTGCTACCCCGGGCCCACGAGCTGGTGCCACCCGTGCTGGCCCGGCTGGAGGCGGCCCGGCTCGGGGCCCTGGGAGCGGCCTGGCTGGAGACCTGGGACCAGGGCCTGCCCCCATGGCAAGAGACCCCTGGAGGCATCAATCTGCCGGTGTTGCTTTGGCTTCACAACCTGCTGGAAGCTTGGGAGCTGGAGGGGTTTTGCCGGGCCCGCTACGGGTTGTTGGGTCAAGGTGACCACTGGTTTCCTGGCGCCAACGCCGGGGCCCTGGACCAGGAGGTCGGGGAAGCGGACCTGCTGGGGGTGCTTGGCGCCAGCCCCTGGGCCAGGGAGATTCCTCCCCTGCTGCGCCGACTTCACCAGCGGCTCGGTGGCCAGAAGGTGCGGAGGCTGATCAGCCCCTGAAAGACGACCGGAGGGCTTGGGGCACAGGCCGCCCAATCAGGACTTGTTGACCGCTGCCCATCAGGGCTCGATGACCGCTGCGCCGATTGGCGCTTTAAGCGGCACACCAACGGCCCTCGGATAGGCGTCCGGACAGGGAGCCAACGGCCGCAGCCAGAGGGCATGGCGCACCCCCCGGCCTGCGGGCAACTCGCGGCTCTGCACCGACTCGACTTCAGCCCGCAACAGGGGAAGGGCACGGTCGAGATCGGCCCGGTCGTCGGGTTGCCAACGGCCCCGGTAGAGCAAGGCCCGGCCCCGGGGCGCCAGCAAGGGCACCAGATATTCGGCAACGACAGGCGCTGCGGCAACGGCCCGGGCCATGGCCCAGTCGAAGCAGCCACGACAATCACGGCTACGGCCGGTGCGCTCGACCCGCTCGCAGCGCAGCTGCACCCGGTCGCCCAGCCCAAGGGACGCCGCCATCGATCGCACCGCCTCCACCTTGCGCCCCACCGAATCCACCAAGGTGAGCTGGGCCTCGGGCAGGGCGATGGCGATGGCCAACCCAGGGAACCCCCCGCCGGTGCCGACGTCGATGAGGCGCAACGGCACCGCCCGGGGGGGCTGCTGGGTCAGCAGGGGCACCAAGGGCCACAGGCTGTCAAAGATCTGGCCAATCCAGAAGTCTTCGCCCTCTACCAAACGCGACAGGTTGAGACGACTGTTCCAGTGCCTCAACTGCCCTTGGAGCTCCACCAGGCACTGCAATTGGTTGACCTGGGGCATCCAGCCCAACTGGGCCCAAAACTCCGTTGTGGGCAGGCCCTGGCCATCGAGAGCTGGGGATGGACCCCGCAACGGGTCGCCCGGGGGGGCGTCGGACGCCACCGGCTCTAAGTCCGAGGGTAGTTCCGACGGTCGTACAGGGTCAGGACGGTTGACCATCCACGGGGGCCTGGAAACTTCTTTCTAGGATCCCGCCGACCGCGTCCTGCCGCCGCCGTTTTCGGGCCATGGCCCCTTCGCCCAA
>JBBASD010000119.1:0-2192 GCA_040399485.1 Cyanobium sp.
CGGGCCGGCGACGTCATGAAAAGCATCGACGACCACATCCAGAAGGATCAGGTGGAGATCGAGGTCGCCAAGGCCGAAGGCAACATGGGCAAGGTCCGCCACCTGGAAGAGGAACTCAAGGGGCTGAAGGAGTACAAGGAGCATCATCCCGAAGACAACCACGACCCCAGCCCCCTTGAGGTCTATTGCGATCTCAACCCCGAAGCACCCGAATGTCGCGTTTACGACGATTGATTGGCGGCTTGAGAAGCAATGGACGAGAACTCAGTAGACAGACTCTCCCTAGCTGAATTCTCAAGGATCTGTTGAGCCTCGTCCAGCTGCTTGAGTTGTTTCCATACCTCCACCAGCAGGATGTCCAGTCCTTTGGATGTGGCGGCTGAAATCAGTAAGGGTCGATGACCGCCGCAGTTTTGGCTTATAGCTTCAGCTAGGGCCTCAAGATCTTCCGGGGGAACCACATCAATTTTGTTGAGCACCACCAGGCGTGGACGACCCTCGAGTCCATGGCCATAGGCCTTTAGTTCTGCTTCAACCACCTTGAGGTCAGCCACCACTTCTTCGCTGCCAGCATCGAGGAGGTGAATCAAGATCCGGGTTCTTTCGATATGGCGCAGGAAAGCGTGCCCTAAACCAGCCCCCCGTGAAGCACCGGCTATCAAGCCCGGAATATCGGCAAACACGGTGCCATCGCCACTGGGGCGCCGCACCACACCAAGATTGGGCACCAAGGTGGTGAAGGGATAATCGGCGATCTTGGGCCTCGCCGCTGAGAGCACCGCAATCAATGTGCTCTTGCCAGCATTCGGTAAGCCGATGATGCCCACCTCCGCCAGGAGTTTCAATTCGAGTTGCAGCAGCCAGGATTCGCCCTCTTTGCCCTCGGTGAATTTTTCCGGGGCCCGGTTGCGGTTACTCAGGTAGTGGGCGTTGCCCAGCCCTCCCCGGCCCCCGGCCGCCACCAGCAGGGTCTGCCCATGCGTGGTCAAATCACCTAACAGAATGGTGGTGCGGGCATCCCGCACTTCGGTGCCACAGGGAACCTTGATCACCAGGGGGTGGCCGCTGGCGCCCGTACAGCGATTTGCACCTCCCTTGGTGCCGTCGTCGGCGTCAAACAGGCGCCGGTAGTGAAAGTCGAGCAGGGTCTGGAGGTTGGCATCGGCTTCCAGCAGCACATCGCCACCCCGGCCCCCATCGCCGCCGGAGGGACCCCCCGCCGGCACGTATTTCTCACGGCGAAAAGCCATGATGCCGTCGCCACCACGGCCGGCCCGCACGGCAATCCGTGCCTGATCGATGAACTGCACGGGAAACGATGCCGCAGGGCTCAGTCCGTAACCCTAAGATCCGCCCATCGCAGCGCGGGATTGGCCGAGGTTCACTTCCAGGGGGTTAGCAAGATCTACCCCCCACGCCGCGGTGCAGCGCCGGTGACCGTCTTGCGGCATCTCGATCTGGCGGTGGCCGATGGCGAGTTCCTTGTGTTGGTGGGACCTTCAGGCTGCGGAAAAAGCACACTGTTGCGGCTTTTGGCTGGCCTGGAGACCCCCAGCAGCGGAGAAATCCGTGTTGGGGGGCGCTCGGTCGTGGGGATGCGGCCCTCCAAGCGGGACGTCGCAATGGTGTTCCAGAGCTATGCCCTCTATCCCCACCTGAGTGTGCGGGACAACATTGGCTTTGGCCTGCGGCGCAGCCGGCCCCGCAGCCTGCCCCAACAAATCCAGGATTCCCTCCACCAACTGGCCCGCAGTTGGCCCAAGGGCCTGCAGGTGCCTTCCCTGCGCGAGCGACGCATCGAGGCCCGGGTCGCCGAGGTGGCCGGCCTGCTGGAACTGGATGCCCTGCTTGATCGGCTCCCAAAAGAACTGTCGGGTGGGCAGAAGCAGCGGGTGGCCCTGGGGCGGGCGATCGCCCGCCAGCCCTCGGTGTTCCTGATGGATGAGCCCCTAAGCAATCTCGACGCCAAGTTGCGCAATGGCACCCGTGCCCAGATCGTCGCCTTGCAACGCCGCCTTGGAACCACCACGCTCTACGTAACCCACGACCAAGTGGAAGCAATGACGATGGGTCACCGCATTGCCGTGCTGAACCAGGGCCACCTGCAGCAACTAGGTACGCCGATGGAGCTCTATCGCCAACCCGCCAATCTCTTTGTGGCCCAGTTCATCGGCAGTCCGCCCATGAACCTG
>JBBASD010000119.1:2292-8001 GCA_040399485.1 Cyanobium sp.
ACCCTGGCCGCCCGCGTCTGCCATTTGGAGGCCCTGGGCAACGAGCAATTGGTCACCTGCCGTCTTGATGCCGCTGAGCATCTTGTCTTGGTTCGGGTACCGCCAGAGCAGCGGATCCAACTTGAACAGCAGGTGCATTTGCAGGTGGATCCAACGGGCTGGCGGCTTTTTGATGGCGATGGGGTAGCGATTTAAGGGCTCAGGGCCTTGCAGGGTTGGCCGCCTCATCAGCCGGCAGCCAGCGCAGGGTCAATAGCGACGAGGGCCGCAGGGGCCGCCAGCTGTGCTCCAACCCCTCGCCCCAGATGACGTAATCCCCAGGGACATCAAGCACCAGAACCAGTTCCCCCGGCCCACGGCGGAACCGCAGCTCAAATTCCCCTTCGCCTGCCAAAAGTGAGATGGTGCGGCCCTGGCTGGCTGGTTTGGCCTGGCCCCATGCCGGGCAGTCGCCCAGTTGGTGCTCAAACCACTTCAGAGAGAGGTTCTGCACCAAGGCGGGAGTTTCCAGGCCTGAGGCTTCGGAACGGTGACGCACAAACCGGAGCGAATCTGTGGGGATAGCCGGATGATCGCCGATGATCCAATTGCTATGGGGTTGGTCAGGGGGGCGGAGTTCCCAGGCATTGCCATATTCCAGCCCCTCCAGATCGATTCCATTGCGCCGCATATTGCCTGCTGCTCCAGGCTCAGCCCGAAGCCCCGGATGCCACCGCAACACGCCCGTTGTCTGCCTCCAGACCGCTGTGGCGGATCAGGGCGCTGGCTGAGGGACTGCGGCCGCGGAAGCTCTCGAACACCTCGCTGGGGTGGCGGCTGCCCCCCTGGCTCAAAACGGTGTCGCGGAAGCGGCGGCCTGTGGCGCGCACCAAAGAGTCGTTGTCGAGACCTGCTTCCTCAAAAGCGCTGAAGGCATCGGCACTGAGGACTTCGGCCCATTTATAGGAGTAATAACCTGCCGAATAACCGCCGGCAAAGATATGACCAAAGCTGCAGAGGAAAGCATCTTCCTCAATTGGCTCCAGCACGGTAGTGGTGGTGGCAATTTGCCGGCGTAATTGTTCTGGAGTCACCCCTGCTTCCGGTGTCCATTGGCTGTGCAACCTCAGGTCCGTCAGGGCGAAATGGACTTGGCGCAAGGTGGCTGCACCGCCCATGAAGGTTCGGGCGGCCTGCAGTTTGGCGAACTCCGCTTCTGGCAGGGGTTCACCCGTTTGCCAGTGGCGTGCCATCCCCAGCAAGGTGGCTCGGTCGTAGCACCAGTTCTCCATGAATTGGCTGGGCAATTCCACCGCGTCCCATTCGACGTTGTTGATGCCGGCGGCTTGGGGACGCTCCACGGTGGTGAGCATGTGCTGGAGGCCATGGCCGAATTCGTGGAAGAGGGTTTCCACTTCCTGGAAGGTCATCAAGCTGGGGGTTTCGCCCACCGGCGGGCTCTGGTTGCAGACCAGGTAGGCCACAGGCAGCACGGGGGTGCCGTCGGGCTTGGTCTGCCGGACCAGGCATTCATCCATCCAGGCCCCGCCCCGCTTGCTGCCGGGACGGCTGTAGGGGTCGAGGTAGAAGGCGGCCAGGGGTTGGCGGCTATCGCGATCAAGCACCCTGAAGAAGCGCACCTCCGGATGCCAGACGGGGGCCTCGCCGTCGGCGGCCTCGATCGTGATCGCAAACAGCCGGTCGCATAGCCCGAAAAGCCCTGCCAGCACCTGGGGCAGGGGAAACCAAGGCCGCAAGGCTTCGCTATCTAGCTCGAAGAGTTCTTTGCGTCGGGCCTCGGCCCAGTAACTCACATCCCACGGCTTCAGGTCGGCGGCCTCCGGTGCCCCAGCGCGGGCAGCACATTGCTGCAGTTCCGCCAGCTCCCGCTGGGCGGCGGGTAGGGCGGCGACCCGCAGGTCTTCGAGCAGCGCTTCCACCTCCTGCTCTGAACCCGCCATCTTGGAGGCCAGGCTGACTTCGGCCCAGTTGGCATAACCCAGGCGCCTGGCCTGGGCCAGCCGCAGGCTCAAGATGCGTTCAATCAGCGGCCAGTTGCCACCCTCTTCGCCCGAGGCCCGGCTGACATGGGCCTTGTAGGCCCGCTCTCGCAGGGACCGGTTGCGGCCATATTGCAGGAAGGGGCCGAACCGGGGCATGTCCAAGCCCAGTAACCAGGGGCCGGCAGCGGCCGTTGGGGCGGACCCATCGGCTTGGGTGTGGCCGGCTTCGGCGGCCGCTTGGGCCAGCAGCTGAAGCACACTCTCGGGCAGGCCTGCCACCTCGTCTGCGCCTTCCAAGAGAAGGGTCCAGCCGTTGGTGGCGTCGAGGACGTTGTTGCCGAAGCGGGTGGCCAGTTCAGCCAGCTCCTGGTTGGTGGCATTGAAGGCTTGCTGCGCTTCACCGCCAAGGCCGACCCCGCGCAGGTCCATGTCCCGCAATTCGGCCGCCAGGATGCGTTGCTGGGTGCCATCCAAGCCCCCCTGGCGCTCCAGGGCCCGCAGGGCGGCGTAGACGCTGCGGCTCTGGCCGGCACGGTTGCCGAAGGCCACCACCGCCGGCTGCTGGCTGGCGTGGGCGGCGCGCAGCTCGGGGCTGTTACATACCCCGTTGAGGTGGCTGACCACACCCCAGCTCCAGCGCAGCCTTTCCCCCAGGCGATGCAGGGGATCCATGACTTCATGCCAGCCGAGCGGGCGGCCCTGTTCGAGGGCCTGCGCCAACGTGGCTTCCAGTTGATCCAGTTCGCTTTCAAGTTGGCTCAACAGCTCGGGTATGTGGCTGGTGACCTGGTCAGGCGTGATGGCCTCGAACGTGGGCAGGCCTTCACCAGCCAACAGGGCGGGACGTTCGAGGGAGGCGCTCATGGGTTGAAGGTAGTTGTTGATGGTTATTCCAACTCAGCCGAACCAGCACTGGGACCCCTGGCAGGTCGGATCTCCGCGGGGGCAGGTCTGGGCGGCGTTGGTGGGAGCGTTAACCGAGGCCGATTAAGCCCGCCAAGGCGACCGGACCCTGATGGACGACTCCGTTGGCCAGTGCATTGGTACTGGCTTCATAGAGATTGATCGCCACCCTGGGCCAGAAACCGATCACCAAGGTGGGCACCAGCAGGCTGAGGCCAATGAGCAGTTCCCGGGGCTTCATGTCGCCCACCTCAGCCAGGGCGGGGATACGGGGACCGAAGAACACCCTGCGGCACAGGGAAAGCAGATAGACCGGCGTCAATACCAACCCGATCGCCGCCAGGACAACGGTGATGACCCGAAAGGGCACGGTGAAGTCGTTGTTGGACGTGACGCCAAGAAAGACGGTGATTTCACTGATGAAGCCACTCATCCCCGGCAGGGCCAGGGAGGCCAGGGAACTGGCGAGAAAGAAGGCAAAGGTGATAGGCAACACCTTGGCCAGGCCGCCCATGTTGGGAATCGAGAGGGTTTTGGTGCGCTCGTAGAAGACGCCTGTGATGAAGAACATGGCTGCTGCGATCAAGCCATGGCTGATCATCTGCAGCATGGCGCCACTCATGCCAAGCGCATCAATCGCCCCAATACCGAGCAGCACAAAGCCCATGTGGCTGACAGAACTACAGGCGATGCGCCGTTTGACATTGTCCTGGGCAAAGGCATTGAGGGCCCCCCAGATGATGTTGACGATGCCCAGAACGATCAAGGCTGGCGCCAGGATCTGGTGTACATGGGGCAGCATCTGCACGTTGAAGCGCAGTAGGGCATAGCCGCCCATCTTGAGCAGCACTCCTGCCAACAGCATTGAAACAGGAGCATTGGCTTCGCCGTGGGCGTCGGGAAGCCAGGTGTGCAGGGGGAAGATCGGTAACTTGACCCCAAAACCGATCAAAAAGCCCAGATAACAAAACAGGCCAAAGGTGCCCCCAGGGGAACGGGCGGCCAATTCGCTGAGATTGAGAGTGAAGGTGTCGCCGGAGAGGGCAATGGCTAGGCCGCTGATCAAAATCAGCAGAGAGGCCGTGGCGGTGTAAAGGATGAATTTGGTGGCGGCGTACTGGCGTTGGGTACCACCCCAGATGGCGATGAGCAGGTAAACCGGCACCAGTTCAAGTTCCCAAGCCAGGAAGAACAACAGGAAGTCCTGGGAAAGAAAAACCATTGCCTGGGCTGACGCCTGCAGCAACAAAAGGCCGAAATAAAGACGGGTCTTGCTCTTGATTGACCAGCTCGCCGCCACCGCTAGCAAGGTGATCAAGCCGCTGAGCACCACCAGGGGCGCCGAGAGTCCGTCGGCCCCCAGGGACCATTCCAGGTGCAGGATCGGGATCCAATTGATGCGCTCTACCAGTTGCAAGCTGCTGAGCGAGCCATCGAAATAGCGCGAAAAGACCCAGAGCATCAGGGCCAGGTCTATTAGCAAGATCCCCAGGGCCAGGGTGCGGGGTGCCCGGGGATCATCACCGTCGCCTGGCAGCAGGGGCATCAACAGGGCCCCCGCAGCCGGCAACAGCACAATCAGACTCAACCAGGGGATGGACCCGGCCTGGGTACCGACCTCGGGGCTAAGCGGTATTGATCCGATGGACGCGTTCGCCAGGGCAAGGAGGACGTCCATCAGTGCAATTGCGGGTGAAGGGACGGCGGCGCGGGGACCGACGGGCTGGAGCCTGGGAGCAAACGCCGCAGCGGCCTCCCAGCCCCCATCTGGCTAGTGAGCATATCTACTCATGGGCTGCTGCTGCCTGATTCGCCATGGCCAGCAAATCTATGGGAAGGCCCATGACCTGCTTAGCGACGGCCGGTGGCCTGAATCTGATCCGGCAGAGCTGTCCAGGTGCTGCCTCGGTGTTGAAGGGCCAGCACAGCCCGATGGCTGCTGACTCCTTCCGATTCCCAGGCTGACACCATGGCATCACCCACTGCCACGGCTGTTTCCGCGGAGCAGAGGGCAAGCAGGGTCGGCCCGGCTCCACTGATCACACAGCCCCAGGCGCCGGCCCCAAGAGCCGCCTCTCGCACGCTGCGACCACCCTGGATCAGCCCCCAGCGGTAAGGCTCGTGGATACGGTCATGCATGCCGTCGCTGATCAGGGCTCCATTTCCCGTGCGCAGACCCTGCAGCAGCAGGGTGAGGCAGCCCAGGTTGAGCACCGCATCGCTGATCGGAATGCTGCGCGGCATGGCCCGGCGCGCCTCGCTGGTGCTGAGGCGGATCGAAGGGATGGCCACCACCAACTGCACAGAAGGATCCCAGCCACAGCGCAAGACACGCCAGCTCGGAGTGGAGGTGCGGGCCGTCAGACAGAGCCCCCCCAGCAGGGAGGGCACGACATTGTCGGGATGGCCCTCCAATTCAATCGCCAACTCCAGGAGTTTCTCGGTGCCCAGCGGTTCGCCGGCGAGGGCATTCGCCCCGATCAAACCGGCCACGATGGCAGTGGCGCTGCTACCCAGCCCGCGGGCTGGCGGCACCGCCAGCCGCACCCGGGCCTCCAGTCCCACCGGTTCGAGTTCCGCCTCCCGCCACACCCGTTGGGCGGCTCGATACATGAGGTTGTCGGGGCCGCCGCGCAGGTGACTACCTTCGCTACCTTCAATAATCAGATCGAAGCGTTCGCTGCCGCCTTCAAGGCAGCGCAGTTCGAAGCGATTATTGAGGTCGACGGCCGCTCCAAGGCAATCAAAACCAGGGCCCAGGTTCGCCGTGGTGGCGGGAACATCCACCACCACCCCCTGGCCGATCTGGGGGCGCGCCATTTGC
>JBBASD010000120.1:0-7914 GCA_040399485.1 Cyanobium sp.
GCTGCTTTGCAAGAGCAGGAGCGCCTGGAGACCTTCTCATCCATTTACTCGGGTGAAGCATCCCGCCAGCGTCTGGAAATGATCGCCTCCTTGGGCTTCGCCAGTGAAGAAATGACCCGGAGGCTCTCTTTACTTAATCGTCGTCGGGATGTGCGTGCAGGTGCATCCCTTGGCTGACGGATCAGCAGCCCACTGGGCATCCCCTGCGCCCATGCCCCCGCCCTGGCGCCCCTGCCCCTTGATCCGGATCTCAAGCCACGGGCGGCGGCGGAAGAACTGGACCACACCTTTTTTTCCAGGCCTCAAGACGCGCCGCTCAGGAGAATCCTGGCTTTACCTTGGGATTCTGAGGTTGTAAATCAGAGCCGAACGGGTTAGCTTGAGCGTTGCAACCAGAGACGGCAACGGCTTTATTGGATATCTGTTAAAGTAACAAAGGTCCAATCCCGTCGAGATGGGCGCTGTAATTAGTTCATGATAAGGTCAACCATTCCACCTTGGTGATAAAATCTATAAAGATCAACTAATTTTTATTATACAATCAGTACCGAACTAATGCAATCCACTCCAGACTATTACAATCCTATTCATTATTCAATTGTAAAACAGGACCGCTTCTTGCGCCCTTTCGATGGCATCGAAAAAATTCAAGTTAATTATAGCCAATTACACCAAGACATGTTTATTCTTGCTGCGCTAAACGGCAAGAAGAATGGCACCTACTTGGAAATTGGCGCCCACGAGCCAATCTTTATCAGCAATACGTACTTGCTTGAATCGTTGTTCGACTGGCGAGGTATTTCAATTGAATTAAATCGGGACATGGTAACAAGGCACAAGGCAATGCGTTCGAATCGCTGCCTGCTGGGCGATGCGACAACAGCTGATTACAGCGAGATTCTTGAACAAGCTGCAATGCCATCAGTTATTGATTACCTGAGCATAGATATCGATCCCCCCAAAAACAGCCTGATCGCCTTAAATAAAATACCTCATGACCGCTATCAATTTAGAGTGATTACCTTTGAGCACGATTATTCAGCCGGAGGCCACTTAGAGCGCAGTGAAAGCCGTGTATTACTCCAGTCACTTGGGTATAGGCTGATCGTTTGTGACGTTTCCTGGGGCAATCGGATTATTGAGGATTGGTGGATTCATCCCGATCATGTTGATAGCATTATTAGCGCTGAACTAACTTGCAATGACAGCAATCCTCACCAACATGATGAATACATCTATGGATTTTGTAAGCTACAACACCATGCTCTGCCAATTCAACCAGCATCGGAGCCACAGCAGTCAACACAGCCAAGTCTTTGCATCGAGGGTTGGCGCAGCATCAATCATTCCTATTGTCTTGTCAACCAATGGCAAATCCTTAGCCTCTTAGCTCATCCCATCAAACTTTGTCATCGAGATATAGCCTACTTTTCGCCTCAATGGATAAGCGACCAGGATCAAAGCGGCTTTGAACCGGAGAAATACAATCAAATTATGTCGATCCCTCATCCCGAAGAAAGTGATCAGTTTGATATCATCTATCGAATTGGCTTTCCTTATGACTTATCGGCCTTTGCGAGTAAAAAACTATTTGTATTTGGGACTTCTGAATTTGGTAGCGTTGATGGCTATTTTGCAGATAAACATCCTGAGTTTGACAGCCTAGATGAAAACATCAGAATTATTACGTCATCCCATTGGTCTCGTCAGGGATTCATTCGCTCCGGCTTCCGCGATGAAACAGTAAATGTGATCAGTCTCGGCGTTGATCCTTCCACCTTTTTTCCAGTAGAAGCTGAGTTGCGCACGCTTTACCGGGAGCTTTTTGGGCTCAAGCCAGATGATTTTGTTTTGCTTTCCGTAAGCGCTTTATCCGAAAATAAAGGAATTGACGTTCTACTTCGAGCCTTTCTCATCTTGAAACAAACTAAGCCTAAACTCAAGCTTATCGTTAAGAGACCCGGTAACCTGTACGGCATAACTCTTCAACATTACTTCAAAAATCTTTCCGACCATGCTGATCTAGCAGGCTTTAGCGAGACTCACCTTAATGACATTATTGAAGTTTCTGATAATTTTGACTTTGATAGCATGCGAGCTCTCTACAACACCTGCGATGCCTGTATTTCACCCTACAAAGCTGAGGGTTTCAATCTGCCGCCCCTTGAAGCTGCGGCATGCGGATTGCCTATCCTTGTGACCCAAGGTGGTGCGACAGACGATTATTTTGATCCAAGGATGGGACTACAAATTAAGGCGTCACTTGTTGAAAGCATGGGGCAATTGTTTCTCGAGCCAGATCTTGAGTCACTTATCGATGGTATAGAAAAACTGACAGAATCAAGGGGGCGATGGGGGGGAGACATTGCAAGTAAGTATGTACATCATAATTTTAACTGGTCTAAGATCACTGATGATCTGCTAAAAGAAATGGGGCTGATATAATTTTCATAGCTGGTTGCTACTTTTAACCATTCGAATTGAAACTCATCCCATTTTTCGTTCCTGCCCCAGGCATGACAGACCCAGCATTAATACGAGCATCAATACGACGGAAATGGTTTCAGGCAGCCCTAGGCCCAGGATGCCCAAACCGTAGCCAGGCATGGCGTCGACGAAATTGAGGCTCAGCAGCGGCTGTGCTTAGCGAGCGCGTGTCCCGGAGCGGTTGGCTGGCATCAAGGTGGCAACAACGTCGAAGCCATACCTTATACCCCCCTGGCAGTGGAGTGGAATGGATAATCCCACCGCCAGGGGGCGTTATCCGCGCAGACCAAGGAGGCCCATAATCCGTAAAATTTTAGGGCTTCAGGGCTTCGATGTCATTGAGCTGCCAGGTTTTGCTGAAGTAGGGCTCGGTGGGGCCATAAAAGCGGAAGTAGCTGAACCAGCCCTGGCCCGGATTGGTCTGGATCCAGTTGGCGGCTCCGGCCGGCCGCACCGGGCCGAAAACCACATCCACCGATCCGTCGGCGTTGCGCACCAGTCCCGCTTGCCGTGAGCTCAGATCGGCGGCCCCCTGGGCGGTGATCAGGGGGCCGCGGCTGACGTTGTCGTAGAGGGTGATGGACCAGAACTGCTTCACCGGCGGATCGGCAGGCACTCGCATGCGATAGGTGCGGCCGCCATCAAGCCAGTTGCCCTGGCTGTCTTTAGAGGCTTCCAGATAGGCCTGGCCGAAGCCAACGATGCGGCCCTGCATCCCCACCGACATGCCAATGGCCTCATAGAACCAGGAGCTGCGCTCATCCAATTGGACGCGTTTGCGGTCGGGGCTTTCCTGATCCAGCTCAAAGCGCTGGGCATAGTCCCAGTGTTTGCCGGGGTAAACCGTGACTCCGGGGGTGCGTTTGTCGAAGGCCACCGTGCGGGCCATCAGTTCGCCCACCTGGGCGGCGTCCGCCAGGATGCGGCTCTGGCGGGCATCAGGCTTGAAAGGCTCTCCGGGCACCAGGCCCAGGGGTGCCAGCATGGCGAACATCATGCGGTCCCTGGGGGCAACGGGCTCGTTGGCGTAAAGCTCGCTCAACATGCGCCAGTAGTCCAGGTTGGCGGGCTGGGCCGATTGCCAGGGGCGACCGCCCACGGACTTGTAAGCCGTGGCGGGGGGATTGGCCCGCTGGTTCCAGCCGTAGACGCGGTGCTGGCGCACGGTGGCCTCGGCCGCTGCCTTGTCCGGCGACAGGCCCCTGGTGCCGAACCAGACCTGGTTGCTGGGGGAGCGCACGATCCGGTAGCCGGGGGCCTCCACGGCGGGGCTGCCGGGGGGCAGGATCAAATACTTGCCCCCCAAGCCTTTGTCCGGACCCGTCTGGCCCATGTCGGTGATCGGTTGCTGCCAGATGTCCATCACGCCGCCGGCGGTCAAGCCGGCGGGAACTTCCACCACCAGGGGCCCCTGGCTGGCCAGGTCCCAGAAACTGAAGGCGTAGAGGGTGGTGATGTTGGGGGTCAACATGCCCGCCTTGTCCTTGAGGTTCTGAAAGAGCAACACCTCGCCGTTGGCGGTTCCCAAGCTGCGGCGCTGGGCGTCGTAAAGGGCTTTGAAGCCGATGGCCGGCAGGGCCCAGAGATAGGCCTGGGTGGCCCGCTGGAAATCGAGCTCGTCGTAGAGCTTGGCTGCGGTGGCTTTTGTTGGATAGCCGTTCTCCAGCACCAAGGGGCCAAGGCGCGTGTTCACCGTGCTGAGGCCGCCTCGAGTTGGGGCAACTGGGGTTGATTCAGCGGCCTGGGCCCTGCCGACCCCGGCCCATCCGCCGCTACCGAGGGCGGCGATCACGGCAAGGGCCAGGCTGAAGGGCTTGAGGCGCGGCCAGGGGTACGACAGGTTCACGGGCGGGAGCGGCAGGAAGCGTAAGCGCAGCAATTTTGCCTAAGCCCAAAGTCGGGTAGCGAAATTGTGCGCCCCAGGTCAGCTTGGGCCCCAAATCCTGCGTGCAGCGCCAGATCAACGTCAGGATTTTTTGGGCAACAAAAGCGTGAACAGCACCCGTCCAGCCCAGCCTTTGGGCCCCTGCTCCGGTCCCTCGGCCCAGTAGCGCACGCCAGCGCCGACGCTGACAAGTTGGTCCCCCAGCTTGAAAACCTTACCGACCATAAAATTGATTGGCACTGTCAACTGCTCGTTCTGCCAGTCGTAGCTGGTTTCGGTCTGCAGGGTGGCGGTCCAGGCAGTGGGGGTGGTGTAGCTGATGAACGGCTGCACAAAACTGTTGTTGACATCGTCGAGCCGGCCCCGGTTCTGCACCGACCACAGGTGGTTGGCCAGCACACCGACGGTCCAGCGCCCGCTCTGTTTGAGCACCACTCCGGTGGGGCCGAGCGCCCATTGATTGGCGGTGGTGAAGGTGTTGGTGCCGGTGGGCAGCAGGGCCACTGGACCGAGCCCCCAGATCAGGCCCCATGGGCCGGGGCGGCTGGGCGAAAGAAACAGACTCTGCACTGTGTCGCCAAAGTCAACCCCGTTGTCAAAACGGCCCTGATTGATGGTGCTGTTGGCATCGCTTTGATGGATCACCGGCAGGATCGTGCGGGAGATCAGATTCCAATCTTTGCTGAGGTTGATCGGCACCACCGGCTGAATATTCAGCGTCAGGCGATTGATGTCTTCCCTGGCGCCGATGCGATCGTCCCAATTCCACTGGAAAGGAATGCTGATCAAGGCCGCCACCGGATTGGCTAGCTGTTGGGCTAATGATGCTTCTGTTTTATCTAGGGCTTGCGTTGCTTCTTGCTGCTCAGGGCTGGGTTGCGCCGCAGTGGGCTGTTCGGCAGTGGGCAGTTCGGCAGTGGGCTGTTCGGCCAGGGTGATCGGTGCCAGGGCGATCCCCCGGTCGGCGGGGTGCTCGGCCCCGAGGCCAGCCATGGCCAGGGGGGCGCCAAGGGCGTAGGCGGCGATGCCGCCAAAAAGGGCTAGGTGCGACCAAGAACGGCGCTCACTAAAAGCACTTGGAGCAGCACAAGAGCGGCTGGCTTGGTCAGCCATGGTTTAAATTGCTGGCGGGTGAATACTTCCCAGGCCCAAGCCTGGGAAGCCCATAATGCCACTTCACTCAACCCTTGGGAATCCGGATCTTCTGACCGGGATAAATGAGGTCAGGGTTCTCAATAACTTCCCGGTTGGCGGCGAAGATTTCGTTGTAACGGGATCCATCTCCTAACTCCCGTTCGGCAATTCCCCAGAGGGTGTCACCTTCTTTCACCAGCACGAAGGTGGAATCTCCAGGGGCGCCAAGACCGGCGGCCTCGACTTTGGCGACGCCTTCTACATTGCCCGCCATCAACACCGCCTTTTCATAGGCCGCGGCATCTTTGGCCGTGCCGCTGATGGTGGCGGTGTCGCCATCGAAAACCACATCGAGATCGCTGATGCCAGGATTATTGGCATCGATGTGTTTCTGGAGTTTTTGGGCAATTGTGATCGAATCTTCACCACGATTGAAGATTTTTTTGCCGACATTGGCGGCAAAGTCAAACAGGGGAACGCCCATGGTCAAGACTGGCTGGCCTCCCTACAAAAGCACCCCCCAGGGGCCATCGCCAGGCGCCGGTGATCGCGAATACCGGCGCTCAAGCCACCAGGGTCAGGAACCCCATCAGGCCTGCCGCTAGGGGCCTATATCCGACCGCGGCGAAACCCGCCTGTCGGGCCAGCTCCATCTGCTGCTGGGCGGTGGGAAAGCGGGCCAGGCTGGTTTCCAGATAGGCGTAGTGCTCTTTGAGGTCCACCAGGCTGGCCACCGGCACGACAACACGGCTGAGATAGAAGTGCTGAAATTGGGCTGCCCACATCCGCGATGGCCCGCCTTCGGGGTTGGGGCGGTTGAAATCGAGCACGGCGGCCCGCCCGCCAGCTCGCAACACCCGTCTCAATTCCGCCAATCCCAGGGCCGGATCCACCAGGTTGCGTAGGCCATAGGCCATCAGGGCCCCGTCGGCCCACCCAGCGACCAGGCCCGTTGCCAGGGCATCCCCTTGTTCGAATCGCAGCGGCAGCCAGGGTTCTCGGGCCGCCCTCTGGCGGGCGAGTCGCAGGGGGGCCGTCGCCGCGTCAAGACCCAGCACCTGGCCGCCCGGGCGCACCTTTTGGGCCAGGAGCAGGGCCCCATCGCCGGTGCCACAGCAGAGGTCCAGGAGCCGTTGTCCGGGGCGTGGATTCAGCCAGGCCACTGCCTGCCGTTTCCAGAGGCGGTGGCCGCCCAGGCTCAGCAGGTCATTGAGCCGGTCATAGCGGGGCGCAACGGCCTCAAATAGCTCGCGGACCGCCTCTTGATCACCGGGGATCATTTTGGCCTTGCGATACCAGGGGCAGCACGATGGCATCTAGGCTCACCCAAGCCTCCTGTTCGTCGGGGAGGCGTTGCAGGACGGTGGTTGGGACCGGGTCGGGACTGGTGAGGGTGAGCACCATCACCGTGGCCAGACCCACAGCCGCCGAGCACACCATGCAACCGGCCAACATCAGCGAAAACTCCTGCCGATCGGTGGCGGACTGCATCAGTTGCAGGGCCCAGGCCACCAAGGCCACCACGGCCACCACCATCACCACCGCCAGGGTGGTCAGCATGGGTGCCGGCAGGGGCGTCAGGGGAATCACGGCAGACGACCCAAGGTCGCGTTTCGTATATCAATGTAACGACGGCCCAGCGGTGGCCGCGAAGGGTGCCGGATCGGATTCGAGGGGGCGAATCGCCAGGCCTCGAGCGAGCAAATCTGCTTTGATCTCGGCCACGGTCAGGACCCCGTCATGCAGGAGGGAGGCCAGCAGGGCGGCGGCGGCGCCGCCGCTGTCCAGGGCCGCAGCAATGTGGTCGATGCAGCCGGCTCCGCCAGAGGCGATCACCGGCACCGGCACCGCTGCCACCACCGCGCTGGTTAAGTCCAGGTCATAGCCGGCCTGGGTGCCGTCGCCGTCCATGGAGGTCAGCAGGATTTCGCCGGCCCCCAGGGCCACCACCTGGCGGGCCCAGGCCACGGCGTCGAGGCCAGTGTTCTCCCGACCGCCCTTGACGTACACATCCCATCCCGGTGCGGCTCCGGCGCTCAGTTCGGCGGCGGTGCGGCGCCGGGCATCAATGGCCACCACGATGCATTGACAGCCGAATCGCCCAGCGCCCTGGCCCACCAGCTGGGGATCCCGCACGGCGGCGGAGTTGAGGCTCACCTTGTCGGCCCCGGCCCGCAGCAGCTCTGTGATGCCATCGACGCTGCTGATGCCACCACCGACGGTGAAAGGAATCGTGACTGCATCGGCGGTGCGCCGCACCAGGTCCACCAAAGTGTCCCTGCCCTGGTGGCTGGCGGCGATGTCCAGAAACACCAGCTCATCGGCCCCGGCGGCCGAATAGCGACAGGCCAGTTCCACCGGATCGCCGGCATCGCGCAGGCCGACGAAATTGACGCCCTTGACGACCC
>JBBASD010000121.1:0-7695 GCA_040399485.1 Cyanobium sp.
GGCCCTGGGCCGCCACCAGGGTGCCCACCACCAGCAGGGGCTTGCCCTCGGGACTGAGATGGTCGGCTTCGGGGGTGGGGGGGGATTCGTCGGCGTTCACGGGCTGGCCGGGGCGGTCAGCACCCAGTGTGCAGTCTCGCTTTGGCGGGCCAGCCGCCGATTCCGCTGGCGCCGCCGATAATGGCGCAGCTGGTATTGATTCAGGAGCCCCGATGACTACCCTGCCGATCCTGCCGGGCACCACAGTGGTGGTGAATGATCCACGCTCGATTTACAACGGCTACAAGGGCTTTGTGCAGCGCATCAGCGGCAGCCGGGCCGCCGTGCTCTTTGAGGGGGGCAACTGGGACAAATTGGTCACCCTGCCGCTACGGACCCTGTTGCAGGAGGGCTGAGACCCAGGCTTGCCAGGGCGGCGCGGGCCGCCTGCTGTTCGGCCTGGCGGCGGGAGCCGCCCCAGCCTTCCCCCAGGGCCTCGCTGCCAACCTCCACGCGGCAATGAAAACGGCGGGAATCGCCATGCAGCCGATTGCGCTCTTCGCTGCGATAGGTCGGCAGGCCGCGGCGCTGGCCCTGGCTCCATTCTTGGAGGGCCGATTTCCAGTTGTGGCGATGGGGATCTTGCAGCAGTTCGGCGCTGGTCTTTTGCCAATGGGGGGTGAGCCACTGGAGCACCGGCTCCAGACCGCCGTCTGAGCCCCCCCAGGCGATGAACAGGCCACCGATCAGGGCTTCGCAGCACTCGGCCAGCACGGTGGCCCGACCGGCTCGATCAGCGGCTGCCATGGTGCCCAGGTGCAGCAGGGGCTCGAGGCCGCATGCCAGGGCCAGCTCCCCCAGCCAGCGATCGCTCACCAGTTGGGCCCGCAGGGCGGAGGACTGGCCGACGCTGAGGTTGGGGTGGTGCCGGCGCAGGTAGAGGGAAGCGGCGAGGCGCAGCACGGCGTCGCCGAGGAATTCGAGCTGTTCGTGATCAACTGGCCGGCCGGCGGAACGGTGGCTGAGGGCCTCTTCGATGGGGGCGAGGGCGCTGTCGCCGCTGCCGGGTCCAGCCGGCGCCGCCGGGTCCAGGCCGAGCCGCCGCAACAGCTCCAGAAGCAAGCGGCGACGCTGGGGAGTCATGGAGGGGGAGCCGCTGGCGACAGGAGCCAAGGGGGTGAAAGCAGGACATAAGCCGGGTTCTGTTCTCGCTGGCGTGCCAGCGGGGTGACCATCTGTCTGGGACCGCCGTTACCGACGGCCTCTAGCGGCGCACTTGAAGCGGGACGGGGAAGCTGGCCAACCGTTGTCCCTGGGCCTTGCTCCCAGCCGGGGTTTACCTAGCCGGCACCTCTCGATGCCGCTGGTGCGCTCTTACCGCACCCTTGCACCCTTGCCTGTGCACCAGATGAGGCGAACCTCAGCAGGGCCATCGGCGGTGTGTTTCTGTGGCACTGTCCTCACGGTCGCCCGCACTGGGCGTTACCCAGCAGGCCTGGCCATTGGGGAGCCCGGACTTTCCTCAACCGAGTGGCCAGCCAGCCCAAAGGCAGTCAGGCCCCCGATCGCGATCACCTCGCCTGCTTTCAAGGCCAGCTTAAAAGAACGGCTCAACGCTTCCCCCTCCCAGGAGCCCAGGATGGAATAATGGTTTTGAATGGGGCTGTAGCTCAGCCGGATAGAGCGACGGTTTCCTAAACCGTAGGTCGTGGGTTCGAGTCCCGCCAGCCCCGTAATTCTTATCCACGCTGCCAGTACGAGAGGCTAAAGCGGCAACAATTTTTTGATCGTCTTCTTAGCGGCGCTGGCGATTTTTGAATTTATTGTATGAACCAACAGGGGAATTAGTGACCACTTCATCTCGTTTACCGAGGCCGCGGAAACCGAAGCCATAAAGCATTGCCACGGCGCCATCTCGCAACCATTGCAAAGTCAAACCTTGCAAAATATTATTATACTCTTTTTCGGATTGGAACTGGAGCTTTGAGGCTTCAGAGGCAAGTTGGGAGAGTATTTGTTCTTTGACTGTGACAATCGGGACAATCAGCTTGCCTTCGGAAAGATTCTGAATCCCAATCTCATTGATGCCCAATCGCAAAGCAGTCTCATCTTGGGCAGCGCGAATCATCGTCATGGCCCGAGTGATTTTGGCTATTTTTTGCGTGGCTTCGCTCCTGGCCGCTGCTATTACGTTGTAACTGGCCAGAGCTTGCAGGGGGATGATCAGAAAAAATCCAAGGGCCGCCAGGGGGGCGAATTTTCTGACCCACTTGCGATGCTTGGAAATGATGGCCGATCGACGATCCATATGGTTGGCCAAAAGAATCAGTGCCCCACCGATTAGGGGCAGGAAAGCAACAGTCCGAAGCGAATCAAGGATCACGGTTGCCCACCTGGGATCATTGATATTGGTCGATATTAGCGCAGCGATGAATAGAACAAGATAAATTCCAATCAGTACAACCGCGACCCTGTCTAGGGCAGACGCTAAATCCTTACGGTCGCTCTGAGTTGAATCATTGCGGGTACCCAGAGATGAATCCATCAAGGATGCTTGCAGTTTAACACTTTTAAGCTTAGCCTAAATAGTTGCGTTTTTGCGCGCAGATGAAATCCACTTATGCCTAAATCGATTTGCATCTATAGCAATGAGACGCCGTAAGGCAACATGAAATGCCTAAGGCCGAACCCAGTCCTGCGGGCAATTCTAATCGTTGATCTGGGCTTAGAAATACGCGGGAAAATAATTGATAAATTTTGAGTGCAACTTCGACTTCTGTGCTCAATCTCAGCAGCCCAGGGAGAATGTGTTCAAATGCGCCAACAGCTCCAACATGGTGAATTTCAGAGTGAGTCCCAGGAATACCGTTTTCAAATAAAAAAATCCTCCCCAACAGCGGGGGAGGATTTGAATGAAAATAAAATCAGGCAGAAAATACCAGTTAATTCAGGCAGAGTTCAGGCAGAGAATTTGATGCGATTACGCAATTTGCGGGAGAAGCCGAAAGCGGCACCGATGCCAAGGAGGGGCAGAGGACCGGGAACTCTTTGAGTGGGAGCTGAACGCTGAAAAAACTTTGTGGAGAAGTTGTTGAATGTGGCGCCGCCTGTAGTGGCAGTACCAATACTAACATTAATCATCTGCAGGTTAGTGGGAGAAAAATCTTCCATAGGAACACCACTCCCATTGAATGAGACTTGAGGCAATGTTATACCAGTAATTGTTTGAGAAGACGTTGATGTAGATCCTGGAATAACGTTTGTGTCTGAATCAGAACCCACATCTTTAAATGTATCTGTACCAATAATCATTACATCATAGGAAAAGCTATTATTAAGAGCAACAGGATTTCCAAAATTAAAACTAACTACATAGAGGCCGATTCCCGATCCGGTAAAGTTAATTTTGTCGTCGGCGCCAGGAGCGTAACCATTAAGATTAAGATTAAGCAGCTTCTTGTCACCTGTTTGTAAAAGATTGCAAGATGCTAAGTTGATGATGTTGCACTCAGCCGCTTTTGATTCACCCGCATTGACCATGACCGAGGCGGAAATCGTCAGGGCAGTGCCCATTAAAACGCGAGTAAAATTGGATTTGATTTTGGTTGGGAAAGTCATGAGCTTAAAAAAATGACCATTAAGACTTTAGCGCAAAGCAGGTCGGGTTGGCGCGGGACGGGCCTATGTCCTGAGATCCACACAACCTTCTCCGGGGACGCCGCGATCTGGAAAGCGATCTGCACAAGGCAATAGATGGCCCAGGCCATGCGCCTGGGCCATCTAACCAACGTAGTGAACTCAATCCAGACCCCCTTCCTTCCCAGAAAGCTGGCGGCAAGCGCTGAGCCCGCCTTGATGATCAGTGGGCCCAAGGCAAGAACTTCTCGACCTGGGGCGCCGTTGCCAAGGGGCCCGTTAGCAGGTCCCGATGGGGGCTTCAGATAGCGAAGGCTTGACGTCTGGCAAGTCTGGACCACCAATTCACTCTAGCGTTTATGGAGGAACGGGCTCAGTCGCTGCTGCGGATAAGCCAGACTTTAAGATTTTCGGACCCTTTTAAATTGAGCAGGGCTTAGGCGACGGTTTCAAGATCGGCCCAAAGGCAAAGCCTGGATGCAAGTCTATTGATCGGGGTTGAGGATGCCGCAGCGGCACTTGATCAGGCGGCGGCTTAGTCTTAACTGCTTTGCTGCTTGAAATCAAATAGTACTGCCTTGTGACCCTTTTGCCTGCCAGCGAGTCGGCCCTTTTGCTGCCCCCTTCTGAAGGCCGTCCTGACGACCCTTCTGCCGGCCCAGGGCAAAAAACTCGGGATAGCCCACGCTGCTAGTGAAGTCGTCGACAGCGATGCCACCCATGGAGCATATCTATGGATCGGTTGCATTCGCTAAAGCCTGAATTCAAGTTAGCGCCAATCACGTCATCGATCCGGGCTCCCAGGCCGGTGCCCCTAGCCTGGGCTCGGATTGACTCTTAGCAATTGGACAGTTGCTCTTCCGGCATAGGAGGCAACATGCTTTGGCTCGCTGCAACGGTGGGGCCTATGGGGGCATGCGCTCAGGTTCCAGTTCAATCCCCACCTCCCGCCTCACCCAAAACTTCTGCACCTCAGCAGCAAGTCTGGCGCCGCCACCATCTGGGCCTACAGGATCAGCGCCGGCAGCTCGGACTGACCCTCTGGCGGAAAGAAACGGCTTGGCTGCCGCTGGGAATTGAACGTCTGCAGTAGGGCTATGGCCAGTTGGCCGAGCACCAAGGCCAGGCCTGTGATCGTGATCGCCGGTGGGTGCTTGTACCGCTAAACCCAAGGCAGGGCAGTTGGCTAAAGAGGATAAGTTTAGCAATGGTCTGGTTGCCCACCACACTCCGATTACCTTAGGTACCAGGTAACTCTGGATGATGAAAATTCGGGGCAATCGATATATTTACTAGCTAGAGCAATGAATATATAAATCGTGTAACTACATTGGCAGTACGAGAGGAAAGGTTAGCCAGTATTGAAAATGCAGTAGCCATCAAGATGGCTTGGGCGGTATTTCTAACTGAATCCTTTAGAAAAGTCTGAAGCGCTTGAGACTTTTGACGGTCTGCATTGTTAGTTACTAGATTAATCTGGGATTTGATGTTATCTATGACTCGCTGTTTGATAACTGGGAAAGGTGCATCAAATTTGGAAGGAAGAGTTGGCGGATTGGGAAGGGAAGCTAAATAGGCACGCAGTTCAG
Source organism: Cyanobium sp. (assembly GCA_040399485.1). Taxonomy (GTDB): domain Bacteria; phylum Cyanobacteriota; class Cyanobacteriia; order PCC-6307; family Cyanobiaceae; genus Cyanobium. Next base: position 5,205 of record JBBASD010000121.1, read on the forward strand.
GCTCGGAGTTAACGGCACCAACTCGATTTACAATGACATTTAAGTTGCTGATCGCTTTGGCAACGGTAAGCCCTTGTTGCCTTACGGCGCGAAAGCCTGAGAAGAACTGCAATGGTACAATTAGTAGCAGCACAATGGCAAACCAGGCAGCAAGACGGCTGACGAGGACCTGCCATTTTTGCAAGATCTTTTCTTTAGCATTAAATAGCTGGGCAATGATGATTAGAGCGAAGCCAATTAAAAAGTTAAAGCTAGACGTAAGTAACGAACCGACTAAATTGAGCTGCCATTCGATTGTGGCGATTTTTAAGGGTAAAGAGGAGAATATAACAGCATTTAGAGTTGATCCAATGATAAGCCAGCCCAAAAGGCCAAGGGCCAAAGAAGATTTTGATCTATTTTTGCTGCGCCGAATGGAGTCTGATTCGGCCAATGATTCTAATTCTTCTTTTAAATCCATTTTAGGGGAGTTAATGGGGCGACGGAAAGCTAGAAAATCACAAATAAATTTTAACATGTAAGCCGCATTGAGGCAACGGTTTGGAGCCTGCTGTCCTAGTGGAGACGAATTAGACAGAAATATCGCCGCTTTTTTATTGGAGGGGCGATGGTGATTCTGGCCGTCAGCTCACCTTTGTTCGGCGTAAAGCCCTCAAGGCTTGACCCCTCAAGGCTGGCAGCAGGTGCGAGAAGGGTGATCATCTCGGCAGGAAGTCCAGCAGAGGTTTTTCGGCCTTATATCAAACTTGGCTGGGCAGTCCATTGTGCTGAAAACATTGGTTGGAGCCGATGGCATAGTGCCATCGGGGTTTGGGGCGGTTCTGGTGGGTGTATTAAATCTTGGCGCTGACGGCAGCACCTGAGATTTCAAGGATTGCTTGGCGCAGCAATTTGGGAGCGCGACCTATTTTGGACTTTATTGTGGTGCTTTGTTATTTTTAAAAAGGCCGTTGCCAGCAAACCGGCCTGAATGCCATTGCGGATGGTATCTGCAACAAAGGTCTGCCAACGCTCTGGGTTAAGCCGCATACCTTCTTTGAGCGCAGCGTCTATTTTGGAATTGAGGTTCGCGATTATCCTATCTTTGGCGACAGGGAAGGGTGCTTCGAATTGTGGCGCAAGATTAGGAAGATTGGGAGAGCTGAGAAGAATAGAAAGGCTAGGAAGATTGGGCAGGTTTGGATTGCCTGCTGCAACTTGGCGTAGTTGTGATTCGTCCTTGGCGGTTTTGATCATTTCTAACATCTGACGCAGGTGCATAACATTTTTATTTGCACTGGCTTCTCGCTGTTCAATACTTGTGGTACCAGCATAAACTTGCAATGGAATGGTCAGCAGCAGCAAAATTCCCCACCAACGGGCCGCTGTCTCAAGCCAAGCCAGTCGCTTGGCCAGTTTGAGGTCGCGACCATTGAAGACTCGGGCGACCAGGAGCACCAAGATGCCCACCAAAAGCTGCAGGCTGCTGGCGAGCAAGGCATTGATGAATCTCAGCAACCAATCGGGCGAGGTGAATTGAAATGGAAGCAGGGCAAATACCAGGCTGTTCAAGCTGGCGAGCATCAAAGCCAAACCGCCTACCGCCAGGCTGCGGGCGGTGAGGGGTTTGAGGCGATTCTGACTACGCTCTCTAGCAGGACCGTGCTGGCGCCAAGGATGGTCACTCATAGTTTGCTGCAAAGGGCTTTGATGTTGACAGTAAAGGCAGGACTCGAGCCCGTGGCTTCACGGTGATCTTAAAGCCTGGTAGGGTTGACTCTTGACGAGCCAGATGGCGGCCCATCTTGCTGCTGGAGTTGGGGTCATTGAGTAAACCTATAAGCCAGGAAGTTTGGGATAAGTTTTGATTGTTGTAATCGATCTCGATGCTTTTAGAGACAAATCGGGCCGCTTGACGAGGCTGAAGCGCCAAGCAAAGGCAAGGAAGCTGGGACGGTGGAGGCGGGGTGCCCTAACGGGGCTCTGGAGAAGGGTATCGGTTTACTGGGTCACGAAGACCCGCCATCCACGGTCGGGAGCAGAAAACACTGGGTCTTTTTGAGGGTCTGGGTTGGCCCAGCGGTGGTGTTGGACATTTTTGGGGCGCTTTCGCTAGCGTGGATAGACTTGGTAGCGCTTGATGACCCCCCTTCATGACCTGCGACTGCGGTTGCTGGTGCAGCAGGAGAGCGAGAGAATCGCCTGTGGAGAACCCCAAGAGATCGATCTTTCGGTGGTTCAGGCCCGCTGCCTCTGTTGGTTGGCCCTGTTGGCCGAGGCCCATGAAGAGCAGGCCTGCAGTGCCGAACATCGGGGCGACGTGGATCAGGCCATGGGCTGGTTTGCCGATTCGATGCGCCTGCGGGACGTGATCAACGTCGTCAGTTCGATTGAGATCCCTCTGCCGGCTGCCGATCTGGACCCACCGGCGTCTGATTCCGGCAGCGCATCGGCTGCAATGCCATGATGGGTGTTGATTGAGAAAAGGGGAAGCGGTGAGCGAAGAGCCCTG
>JBBASD010000122.1:0-7638 GCA_040399485.1 Cyanobium sp.
GCCTTGAGGGCTGGAATGCCGAGGGCCAGCGGATCGATCAGGCGGTGTTGTCCGTTGGCGCTGACTGAGGTTGGTGGCTGCCCCAGGGGCAGACGCTGGCCCCAAGGGGAAGGTCTGCTAATGGCCCCAAGGAGCTTGCACAGCAAGAGCTTTTTGCTTGGCCCAACAAGCCTGCGGCTTGGGGTCATCCACCCATCCAGCTCGCGATCTGTTGTCCCGGTTCAGTACCACCTGATCCCTGCTTCGTCGCCGGTTGCCAGGGGTGGACTTTGCCGCCCTCTGCCAGGGGAAGGGGGGGGTCAGCAAATGAGCATCAATACTCATTGCCTGGGGCGAAGGTGCTTTAGTAATGAAAATTCATCTTTCTTGACATGACCTTTCAACCTGGAGACCTGATCAGCATCAGCCAAAAACCAGGCTCCACCTATCAGGTGGTCAATTTCGACGATTTCTCCGATTGTGTCTGGGTCCGGCGCTGGCCGCTTGATGCCCGCAGTTCGGCCACCTTTGCAGTCCATGGCAGTGAGATCTGGCCCCAGATGGCGGAGCTGCGGAGATGATTCCCCCAGTGACCACTGTGCTGAACCGCCTGCTCTTCTCGGTCTGGAGACTTGCCCTTTTGGCTGGTTTGGTGGCCAGTATCGCCGAGTTCTACAGTTTAGAAATCGGCTCCTCCTGAAGCCCCGGGGGGGGTGAGTCCAGTTCCTTTTACTGGCGGTTCTTTTGGGTCCCCTTACCTCCTGGTCTCCGGGGCAAATTTGCTTCGAAAGAGTTAGGCTCAACCCCCCCCTTGGTCCACACTCCCATTGGCCAGCCAAGCCTGCCATGCCGTTGTCTTGCCGCCACAGTTGTGGGCACCAAGATGCCCCGTTGAGCCCAGGCCATGGCCAGCGCCCCGATGACGCGCAACCGCCCCTGCTTCGACCAGGTCGGCCTGACCTACAGGCCGGCCTCTGGCCGCTTCCACAGCCAGAACTACTGGCTAGATAGTTGGCACAGCTTCAGTTTTGCCAACCATTACGACCCTGAGTGGTGTGGCTTCGGACCTTTGCGGGTGATCAACGAGGACCGCATTCAGGCCGGCAACGGTTTTGGCATGCATCCCCATGCCGACATGGAGATCATCACCGTGATGCTGGCGGGCGAATTACACCACCGGGATTCCATGGGTCACAGCGAAGCCCTGCGCTGCGGCGAGGTGCAGCGGATGAGTGCCGGCACCGGCATCGTGCACAGCGAAACCAACCCGTCGGCCGCTCCCTGCCACCTGCTGCAAATCTGGATCGAGCCCAGCGCCGCAGGCCTTTCACCTAGTTACTCACAAAAACCCTTCACAATCGAGCGGGGTTGGACGTTATTGATAGATCCTCTGGGCCAAGGGGAAGCCATGGCCATCAATAGGCCAGTGCGTCTCTGGCGGGCCCGCGCTGACGCTGGCCAGAAGCTTGATAGTCCTGTGGCGCCAGAAGCCCAAGGCTGGATCCAAATGATTGCGGGAGAAGTAATTGTGATCGAGACTGCCGCTAACGAGACTGGCGCGGCTGAGACGCCTGCCTCTGTAACGGCTCCGGGTGCGGAGGATGCCAATGAGGCACCTGCGGGCACTACCGTTTCAGGCCCCAGCGTCCAGGGCGAAGGCGAGGGGGACCCCCAGTCAACATTTGAGGTGGGTCCGACCATTGGTGTCTTGCGCCAGGGTGACGGGCTTGGTTTTGCCCCCGGCAGGCAGATCTCCCTTGAGGCCGGCGATCAGGGCGCCGACCTGCTGCTGTTTGAACTGCGCTGAGTTTTGTGGGCCAGTGGCAATGCTGCAGGCCGGGTTCCCTGCAAGCGGCTCCTGGGCCCGGCGCTGCCGCTGCCAGGATCAGCAATTGACGGCCCCTTGGCTGTCCCACCCCACTGGTCCATGACCACCGAACCTGGCCTCTCCCCCCTCCCCGGACCCCTCACCCATCTCGATGCGGCCGGCGCCGTGCGGATGGTCGAGGTGGGTGATCGGCCCGCTACGGTGCGGCATGCCGTGGCAGAAGGTTTTTTGCGCATGGCCCCGGCGGTGTTGGCGCTGGTGCTGGAGGGCAGGGCCCCCAAGGGGGATGTGCTGGCCGTGGCCCGGGTGGCGGCGATTCAGGCGGCCAAGCGCACCTCGGAATTGATTCCCCTCTGCCATCCCCTGCCCTTGAGCGGCGTCCAGGTGCTGATCGAAGCGGCCGCTGATGGCAGCGGCTTGCGCCTCGAGGTCGCCGCCAGCACCACGGCCCCCACCGGCGTCGAGATGGAGGCCCTGACGGCCGTCAGCGTCGGTTTGCTCACCCTCTACGACATGGTGAAAGCAATTGATCCGGCGATGGTGCTTGGGCCTGTGCAGTTGTTGCACAAGTCGGGCGGCCGCTCGGGGCTTTGGGCGCGCCAGAGCCAGTCGAGTGATGCCAGTAACGCTGCCGCCAGCCATGGCTGAGCCTTTCCCCCCCGAAGGTCTTCCCCTGGAGGAAGCCCGCCACCGAGTGCTCAGCAGCCTCCAACCGCTTGCCGGTCGCGAAACCGTGACCCTGCTGGCGGGCCTCGATCGGGTGGCGGCGGTGCCGCTGCGGGCCAGCGCAGCGGTGCCGGGTTTTCGTGCCGCCATCCTCGATGGCTATGCCGTCAGCGATGAGCCTCCGCCTGCTGTGGGGCGCCAATGGTCCGTGGTCGGTCGCTCGACTCCAGGTCTTCCCTGCCTGGACCGCCTTCAGGATGACCAGGCGATTCGCATCCTCACCGGTGCCCCCATGCCCCCTGGAGCCGTCCGGGTGGTGGCCCAGGAGCTGGTGCGGCGCGAGGCGGAGGTCATCGAGCTGATCGCCGAAGCGGGTCCGGCCCGTTGGATTCGCCCGGCCGATGAGGACGGGGCCCAGGGGGACCTGCTATTGCCCGCAGGCCATCGCCTCGGGCCTGCCGATCTGGGGCGCCTGGCCGGATGCGGTGTCGAACACCTCGAGGTGGTGCAGCGCCCCCGGCTGGGTTTGCTTGTCAGTGGCGATGAACTGGTGGCGCCAGGCTGCCAACGCGCCTTCGGCCAGATTTGGGAAAGCAATGGCACCCTGCTCGGGGCGCTGCTGCTGCGTCTCGGTTACCCCGTGGCTGTCACGCGCTGGGAGCCCGATGAGCCCAGGTGCCTCGGCCAGGCCCTTGATGACCTCGCCAGCGTCTCGGATGTGGTTGTGAGTACCGGTGGGGTTTCGGCTGGAGACAGCGATTGGATTCGGCCCTTACTGGCCGAACGGGGCCGGGTCGACTTCTGGAAATTGTTTCTGCGCCCCGGGCGTCCCTTTGCCTTTGGCCACCTGGGCGCGGTGCCCCTGTTCGGCCTGCCCGGTAATCCGGTGGCCGCCGCGATCACCGCCTTGGAATTGCTTTGGCCAGCCTTGCAACACCTGGAAGGTGCCGTTCCTGAAGTTCCCCTGCGGCTGAGAGTGACCCTGGCAGATCGCTACGAGCGCAGGCCCGGTCGGCCGGAGTTGGCCAGGGCCCGCCTGGAGGTGGATTGGGAGGGCCTGCCCCTGGCGCGGCTGGAGGGCAGCCAGGCCTCCTCCCGCATCGGCTCGTTGCAGGGGGCCGATTTGCTGTTGGAGATCCCCGCCGCCGCCGCCACCCTCGAGCCCGGCATTCAGCTTTGGGCCCGGCTGCTGCGGCGGTCCCTGTTCTGAGCCTCAGAGGGGAGTGTTTCCTGCTACCCAGTGGCCGCAGCCGTTGACCCATTCCCGTTTCCAGAACGGCGCCTCATGCTTGAGCGTTTCGAGCACCTCCTGGCAGCAGCGCAGGGCCGGCCCGCGCCGATCTGCCGCCACCGCCACCAGCACGATGGTCTCTCCAGGCTTGAGAAGGCCGACGCGGTGCCGCACCAGCACGGCGACGATTTCGTGTTGGAGCGCTAGGGCCTGGCTGATCGCCGCGATACGACCTTCTGTCATGCCCGGATAGTGCTCCAGCTCCAGCGCCTCCAGGGGGGCACCATCGGAGGCCACCGGTCTTACCCGACCGATGAAGTGGGCTTCGGCCGCAGCAATCGGCGCCGGCCCGTTCCTCAAGCGGACCTGCCAGGCTTCTAGACTGGGCAGGGGATCGAAAGGGGCGGCCAGCAGCTGCACATCCACCAGAACCGGGAGAGGGGGGGGAGGCACGCCTCAGCCTCCACTGATCGGCGGCAGGAAAGCTAGTTCGTCGCCGTTGCCCAAGGGGGTGTCGAGGGCGGCAAACTCATGGTTGATCGCCACCCGCACCGTGGCGGGGGGAGCGGTGCCGCCGAGATTCAACAACGTCCATACGGCCGTTGCGGTCATGCCGCTTTGGTGGACCAGGCTCCGTTCCTCCCAGCCAGCCTGCTCGCGCAGCCCTGCAAATAGGCGTACCCGCACTTCCCTAGACGTCATGGCTTTGCCCCAGTAATGCCCACTTCATCAGTCTGCCGCCTGGGGCCCGCTCCCTCCGAGGCCTCCGCTTGGCCGCCCACAATGGACCCTTTAGCGCCCGGAAGCGATCGTGGGTCTTGCCATCGCCTTGCTTACGGTCTCTGACCGTCGCAGCCTCAATGACGATCCCTCCGGTGATGCCCTGCAGCAACGCCTGCTGAAGGACGGCCATCAGCTGGCCGAACGGCGCCTGGTGCCTGACAACCGGTACCGCATCCGCGCCGAGTTGAGTCGTTGGATAGCCGATCCCGCCGTGCAGGTGGTGCTTAGCAGTGGCGGAACCGGCTTGACGGGGCGCGATGGCACCCCTGAAGCGGTTGCTCCTTTGCTGGACAAGACCATCGACGGCTTCGGCGAACTGTTCAGGGTGATCTCCTTCGAGACGATTGGCACCAGCGCCCTGCAGAGCCGTTGTCTGGCGGGGGTGGCCAACGGCACCTTCGTGTTTGTTCTGCCCGGCTCCCTTGATGCGGTGCTGACGGGCTGGGATCGACTCATCCGCGCCCAGCTGGATGCCAGCTGCCGTCCCTGCAACCTGGTGCAGCTTCTGCCCCGCCTCGGCGAAGACCCGGATCAGCCGCCCAGATAGGCCATTTCCGCGTGGGGGGGCAGGTTGGAGTGGGTTGTGGCTTTGGCCCTCAGTTCGGCCCGTTCTTCGCTGTAGCGATCGCTGCGCGAGTGCCAGAGGTCGGCCAGGGCAAGGCGCAGGGCGGCTGCTTGGAGTCTGGGCCTCAGCCAGGGCCGCAGGTCCGTGCCGCTGCTGGCAAAGAGACAGGTAAACGCCAAACCATCGGCGGTGATGCGCAGGCGATTGCAGTCGCCGCAGAAGGGTTCGCTGATCGAGGCGATGGTGCTGACGGGGGGGCCACTTACCCCCCTCCCGTCAGCACCATCGCCCCCATCGCGATAGCGCCAGCGCCGGTGGGTGGCGTTGGCCTCCCGCTCGAGGGGCTGCAGGGGCCAGTGGCTGTGGATGCGGGACACCATGGCGGCAGCAGCTAGCACCTGGTCTGGGTGCCAGCCGTTGCGGTTGCCCACATCCATGTACTCGATCAAGCGCAATTCCAGCCCCCGTTGGCGCGCCAGGGAGGCCAGGGGAAGCACCTGGTCCTCGTTGACGTCGCGCTGGATCACGGCATTCAGCTTCAACCCGCCCTGGGCCGGATCAAAGCCCGCCGAGCGGGCATGTTCGATGGCGGCCAGCACCTGCTCCAGCACCCAGCCCCCATCCCGGCGGCCACTCATCCGCGCCACACTGGTGGCATCGGTGCCATCGAGGCTGAGGGTGAGACTGTCGAGCCCGGCTTTGCGCAGACCCTTGGCCCGCTCGGCCGAGAGCAGCAGCCCGTTGCTGGTGAGGGCGATGCGCCTAAGCCGCGGCCGCAGCGCTTGCAGCGCCGTGATCAAAGTCTCCAGGTTGGCATCCAGCAGCGGTTCGCCACCGGTCAAACGCAGGGTGTGGGCGCCCAGGTCGACGCTGGCGGCCACCAGCTCTCGCCGTTCCTCCACCCCCAGCAGCCCGGAGAGATCCTTGCCCTCGGGGAGGCAGTAGGGACAATTCAGGTTGCAACGTGCCGTCAGGGACAGGCGCACCACCCCAAGGGGGCGGCCGAGACGGTCTTGGAGGGGGAGTTGCTGCATGGCGGCAAGCTACGGCCGTTGCATTGCCCTTGGCGTCCCCACCCAGAGCGACGCAGCTTCATCGGGTCTATTGGCATTGCGCAAGGTTCCCGGGGGCAGGTCCAACTCCTGACAGCCGACTGTGGCGATCCAGCGCTGCAACCCCCGTTCCCCCGCTGCGGTGGCCGCCACGATTGAGGCCCGGTGGCGGCCATCGCTGGGGTAAAGACCCAATAGCGGTTGGCGACGTTCCCCGTCATGGGCCACCAAGATGGCGGTGGCATCGGCTGGTGCGGCCACCAGGGCCGCCAGGGTCGAAGGCTGCAGCCAGGGCATGTCGACCGGACAGAGCAGCAGCCGCTGGTTGGGGTGATGCTCCATCAGGCGGGCCAGGGCCAGCAGCGGGCCTTCCCTGGGCTCCGGTTCGACCAGTCGCTCCAGGCGATCGCCCCAGCCCCGGCGCTGCGCCAGCCGCAGCGCCACCTGGTGGTGGGTTGGCTGGTAGCTGAATATGGTGAGTGGCCTTTCCAGTGCAGCCAGCAAGAGCAGGGTGCGCTCCAGCCAGGTGCCTGCCTCTGGGTGGGGGAGCATGGCCTTGTCCTGACCCATGCGCTGACTTTGGCCGCCACAGAGGCAGCAGGCCCTCAGGGGCACTGGTGGAAGGGGGGAAGGACAGACGCTTGCGATCTGCAGACTCACGGGATCGACAACGGCCTTCTTTGGGAAAAGCCACAGGGGCCAGGGTAGCCAGCCAAGCTGGGCAGGTCTTTTGGGCAATCCCAGGCCCTGCTGCCGCTGTTTGGCTGTGGCCAAAGGTGCCTTGCCCTGCCGCGCCAATGGCTGTCGATTCCACCTCCCCAATTCAACCGGTCAGTTCGGTCTGCCCCTACTGCGGTGTCGGTTGCGGTCTGCAGATGTTGCCGCCATCCCCCGATGAGGAGAACGGTAATGCGCACCTAACCTGGGGGACCAGGGGGGATAAGCAGCATCCTTCCAGCCTGGGTCAGGTGTGCATCAAGGGCGCCACAGTGGGGCAGACCCTAGATCAAGACCGCCTTCTCTATCCCGCCTACCGGGACAGATTGGACCAGCCGTTCGAGCGTATTGGCTGGGAGCAAGCCTTTGATTTGCTCACGGCCCGCATCAACGCCACCCTCAAAGAGCGCGGACCGGCGGCCATCGCGATCTATGGCAGCGGTCAATTCCATACCGAGGATTACTACATCGCCCAGAAGCTTCTCAAAGGGGCGATTGGCAGCAATAACTTCGATGCCAACTCACGTCTTTGTATGAGTTCCGCGGTGTCGGGCTATGCCCGCAGCCTGGGCTCCGATGGCCCGCCCTGTTGCTATGAGGACCTCGATCAGGCCGATTTGGTGGTGTTGATCGGCACCAATACCGCCGACTGCCATCCGGTGTTGTTCCAGCGCTTGCTCAAGCGCAAGAAGCGCCAGGGCCGTGCCTTGAACATCATTGTGATTGACCCCCGCGCCACCGCCACAGCGGCGATAGCCGATTGGCATCTGGCCATCGCCTCGGGCACGGATCTGGCCCTGTTGCATGGCATCGCCCA
>JBBASD010000123.1:0-2342 GCA_040399485.1 Cyanobium sp.
GCCGGACCGGTGATGACTGGATTCTTGACGCCGCTGATTTTGGCCACACTGCCCTCTTCGGCCAGGTTTCCCTTCAACACCGCCAGGTGCCCTTGCTGATAGAGGGGATTGGAGAGGGGCCTGATCACCTCCTGTCCCGCCGGGGGCACCGAGGGCACATCGGCAAGGGTTTCGCTGAGGGTCTTGCCTTCAATCGTGCGGCATTCGCCATGGAGCAGGCCAGCCTCCAACAGCAACTTCATCACCTGGGGGATGCCACCGGCTTGGTGTAGATCGACAGTGACAAATCTTCCACTCGGTTTGAGATCGCAGATTACGGGCACCCTTTGGCGGATCAGTTCAAAGTCATCCAGGCTGAGGGGAACGCCGGCAGTGCGGGCTATGGCCAGCAGATGGAGCACAGCATTGGTGGAGCCACCCACCGCCATCACCACGGTGATGGCATTTTCCAAGGCTTCCCGTGTCAGCAGGTCGAGGGGACGAATATTGGCTGCAATGGCTTCCACCAGCACTTCGGCTGAGCGGGCGGCACTATCGGCCTTTTCGGGATCTTCGGCCGCCATGGTCGAAGATCCCGGCAAGGAGAGGCCCATGGCTTCAATGGCCGAACTCATCGTGTTGGCAGTAAACATGCCACCACAGCTACCAGGACCGGGGCAGGCGTTCTTCTCGATGGCCGTCAACTGGGCCTCATCGATTTTGCCTGCCGTGATCTGACCCACCGCCTCAAAGGCACTGACAACAGTCAGATCACACCCGCCTAGCTTGCCAGGTTTGATGGTGCCACCGTAGACAAAGATACCGGGGATATTCATGCGGGCCATGGCCAAGATTGCCGCCGGCATATTCTTGTCGCAGCCTCCAACCGCCAACACCCCATCCATGCTCTGGGCGTTGCAAGCTGTTTCGATGGCGTCGGCGATCACCTCTCGCGAAACCAGCGAATACTTCATACCCTCCGTTCCCATTGATATGCCGTCGCTGACGGTGATCGTGCCGAAAGTCTGGGGCATGGCACCGGCCACATAAGCGGCCGCCTCGGCTCGCTTTGTGAGGTCGTTGAGACCCACATTGCAAGGGGTGATCGTGCTGTAGCCATTGGCGATGCCGATAATCGGCTTGTTGAAATCGCCGTCTCCAAAGCCCACGGCCCGCAGCATTGCCCTGTTGGGAGACCGGGAAATACCTTGAGTGATGGTGGCGGAACGCAACAAGGTCATGCCTTCACTTTGGTTCTTTCAATCGTAGCCAGCCGCAGATCAATGGCCGGGCCGGTCCCCTTGGGTCTGCAATTGTTCAAGTTGGCGCCGCACCTCGTCGATGGCCTGGTTGAGCTGCTGCACCCGATCTTGAAAAGGGGAGTCCTGCTGTAGGCGGTGGGCCCCATGGTCAGCCCTGGGGTCGGCGAAAGGTGTGGTGGAGGCGCTCTTGAGGGCCAGCTCTGGCCGGGTGGTGCGATGCAGCAAGCTCTGGAGCTGCCGGCGCCGTTCAGCCTCCCTCAAGAACCACCAGGCCAGGCCACTGGCCCCAGCCATCGCCCCGACGACAACCCCAAGGACCAGGGTGCTGCCATTGACCTGGGGGCGTTTCCTGGACTCAGCCATGGTGTCAAAGAGGAAAACTCACTGCTGGGATCAGCCTAGGCAGGGCGATGGCGGTGCCTCAAATCAGGGGTGCAGGGTTTCCGTACAGCCGCTGCGCCGCATCGCCAAAGCCAGGTTTCACCTGGCCCAGGGCATCCAGTTCGGCATCGATGCAGCCGCAGTAAATCGTGAGATCAGCGATCCGCTCGCCCACCTCTCGCAAGCCCGGGGCCGCAGCCAGGGCTGTTACCACCCGCAGTCGCTGGCCCGTGGCCCCCAGCTTTTGCAACCGTTCCACCAGGGCGATCAGGGTGCGACCGCTGGCCAGCACGGGCAAAAACACCAATACCCCAAGACGATCTTCGAGGTGGGCGGGCAGGTCATCTAGGTACCAATGGACCTCGCTCCCCCCAGTGTCCAGACCCACATGGGCCACCCGAGCGGCTGGCACCACCGTCTGACCGCCCTGCCATAGGCCCAGGCCCCCTCGCAGTACCGGAATCACCAGCAGGGGAACCGTGCCATCAATGACGGTGCCCTCGGTTTCGGCCAGAGGGGTGGTGACCCGCACTGTCTGCTGGGGGAGCCAGTCGCGCACCGCTTCGTAGGTGAGCCAACGGCCCAGCTCGGTCATCGCGGTCGCAAACAGGGGGGAAGGGGTATTGGCATCTCGGGCCACGGTGAGCCAGTGGGCGATGAGCGGATGGGGGGGCACCACCACCCGCAGGGACATGGCCATGGCTGCCATAACTGGGTGAA
>JBBASD010000123.1:2442-7596 GCA_040399485.1 Cyanobium sp.
CGCAACGCCATGTTGATGCAGAGCCATTTCAAGGGGGCCAATATTGAGGGCGCCGATTTCAGCGACGCCGTTCTCGATCTGCCCGAGCAGAAGGCGCTCTGTGCCAGGGCCACAGGCCGTAACAGTCGGACCGGCATCGCCACCCGCGACAGCCTGGGCTGCCGAGATAGGGCCTAGATTCCGTGATATTCGGTTCCGTGGGGGTTCAGCCTGCGGAGGTAAGGGGGAAAGCCCGGTGCAACGACCCCTAGGGGCCGTGATTCCGGCACTGTCCCGCAGCTGTGACGGTTGCCGAGCAACCCAGTCAGAACACCCGCCGATGCGAATCCCCCTCAGCCCGGCGCGGACCGGCAAACCGATGTCTTTTCCCAACCTGTGGCCCGTGGCCACCCGGGCCAGCAGTGGCCCCTCCAGGCTGGCGCTGCTGCTGCCCCTGATCCCCGCCAGCCTTTTTTTATTGGCTCCAGCGGCCCAGGCCCATCATCTGATGGACCTGCTCCATCTCCAGCCCACCCCCCTCACCGGATTGCTCAGTGGCCTGGCCCACCCGGTGCTGGGCCCTGACCATTTGGTCTTTCTTCTCGCCCTTTCCCTGGTGGGACTCGGTCATCGCGGCGCCTGGATGCTGGCCCTGCTGCTGATCGGGTTGGCTGGCAGTTTTCTGGGTCTGGTGGTTCCCGGCCTGCCGGGGACTGAGGCCCTGGTATCGGCCACCTTGATGCTGGAAGCGCTGGTTCTTTTGGCCCAGTGGCCTGTGGTCTTGCTTCTGCCGGCCTTTGGCCTGCATGGCTATGCCCTCAGCAGTGCGGTCCTGGGCTGGAGCCAGGGCCCCCTGCTGACCTATCTGGTCGGTTTGTTTCTAGGAGAAGGCCTGCTGCTGCTGCTGGCCTTGACCGTCTTAAGGCGTCTAGCGGCCCCTGGTGGTGAGGGACTGCGCCGTCTTTTGGCTGGCGTTTTGATCGGCTGTGGCGCCGCTTGGACCTGGTCGGCCCTGGTGCCCTGAAGTGATATCCCCTATCGCGCGGCGCCTGCCGGTGACCGTGGTGACCGGCTTTCTTGGCGCCGGCAAGACCACTTTGTTGCGGCAGCTCTTGCTGAACAGCGGCCTGCGGTTGGCCGTGATCGTCAACGAGTTTGGCGAGGTGGGCATTGATGGTGATCTCATCGCCAGTTGTGGTTTCTGTCCCGAGGAGGAGCTGCCGGGACGCCTGGTGGAGCTGGCCAATGGCTGTTTGTGCTGCACGGTTCAAGACGAATTTCTACCAACCATGCAGCTGCTGCTCGCCCAAGCCGACCAGCTCGATGGCATCGTGGTTGAGACGAGCGGATTGGCGTTGCCCGAACCCCTGGTCGAAGCTTTTGGTTGGCCAGAAATTCGCAGCCGCGTCCGCGTCAATGCGGTGGTGACGGTGGTAGATGGCGAAGCCCTGGCCGCCGGCCATGTGGTGGGGGATGCGGCGGCGGTGGCGGCCCAGCGGCAGGCAGATCCCAGCCTCGATCACCTCGATGCCCTTGAGGATCTGTTTGCGGACCAGCTGCGAGCCGCCGATCTGGTGTTGGTCAGCCGTGCAGACCGGCTGGATGGGCCCACGTTGGCAGCGCTGCAAGGGCGGCTAGCTAGCCAGGTGCGTGCCGGTACCCCGGTCCTACCGATGACCCGCGGTGAGGTGGACACCTCGTTGGTGCTCTCGGCCCCAGTTACCACCCACGCCCAGGCCATCCCCCATTTCGACCACGATCCCAACACCCACGACCACGAAGAAGACCCCGAGCACGAGCACGAGCACGAGCATCACGATCACAGCCACGTAGTAATGGCTTCGGTGATGGTGCAGCGACCAGGTCCCTACACCCGCCAAGAACTCGAAGAGCGCCTGGCGGGCCTGCTCGCGGACCAGCCGGTGCTGCGGCTCAAGGGCCGCCTGCTCCAGGAGGGCAAACTGCTGCCCCTGCAAATACAAGCCGTGGGACCCCGCCTTGAGTGTTGGTACGAGGGCGTTTGGCCGGAGGCGGCCGTCCCAGGGCTTGAACTGGTGGTGTTGGGCGCCGCCGCCCATGCCGCCCGGCTCGAGGAGGCTTTCGCAGCCCTTTAACCGCCTGGCAAGATTCAGCAAACGCCCGCGCTCCGGTGCCCCACTTCCACGCCCGTGTCCAGGTGTCCCTGCGTCCTTCGGTGCTCGATCCGGCGGGGGAGGCCACCCGAGCGGCCGCCGGGCGTTTGGGAGTCGCAGGGGTGACGCGCTTGCGAATTGGCAAGGCCATTGAGGTTGAGATCGAAGCCCCTGACCAGGCCACGGCCCAACAACAGCTGGAGTTACTCAGCGAACGCTTGCTGGCCAATCCGGTGATCGAAAACTGGACGCTTGATTTGATCGAAGTCGCCTGAGGCACCGCATGACCATTGGCATTGTTGTTTTTCCAGGCTCCAATTGCGACCGGGATGTGCGTTGGGCCCTGGAGGGTTGCCTAGGGGTGCCAACCCGTTTCCTCTGGCACGAAGAGCGGGATCTCCAGGGCCTGGAGGCCGTGGTGTTGCCCGGTGGCTTCAGTTATGGCGACTATCTGCGTTGCGGGGCCATTGCTCGCTTTGCGCCGGTGCTGGAGGAAGTCCGCCGCTTCGCCAGCGAGGGCGGCCCGGTTTTGGGCATCTGCAACGGCTTCCAGGTGCTCACCGAGCTGGGATTGCTGCCGGGGGCCCTCACCCGCAACATCGGCCTGCATTTTGTTTGCGAGCCCACTCCCTTAGAGGTGCATCCCGGGGCCTGTCGCTGGTTGGCGGGCTATCAATCGGATGAAGAGATTTCCCTACCCATTGCCCATGGCGAGGGTCGTTATCAGGTCCAGGAAGACCAGCTGCGGCAGCTGGAGGACAACGGCCAGGTGGTGTTGCGCTATACGGCCAACCCCAATGGGTCGATGGGGGATGTGGCGGGGTTGTGCAACCCCCGGGGCAATGTGCTGGGTTTGATGCCCCACCCCGAACGGGCCTGCGAAAGTCTCACCGGGGGTGAAGATGGCCGCCGGCTGCTGGCCAGCCTGCTGGGCTGAGATATGCGGCGTCGCTCGTTGCTGTGGGGACTGGGAGCGGGCCTTTCGGCATCTGGATTGGGCCTGCTGAAGTCTTCCGGGGCCTCGTCAACGACGGCATTTCCCCAGGGTCGCCATCCCCTGGGGGTCCCGAAACCGTTACGGCCAGGCAGCCGCGTTCTGGCGATCGCCCCGGGCACCTGGTGGGAGGACGCTGCGACGCAGGGTCTGAAGCTACAGCAGCGCTTTGCTGCCGCCGGCTGGAGCCTGGAAATCCCGGCGGCCACGGCGGGCCGTTGGCGCTGGTTTTCGGCCAGTGACAGCGAGCGGCTCAAGTTGCTGCAGCGGGCCTGGTCCGATCCCGGCATCGACGCTGTGGTAGCTGTTGCCGGCGGCTGGGGCAGTGCCCGCTTGCTGGAGGCCGGCTGGCAGCCGGGCCTTCGGCCCCTGTGGTTGGTGGGTTTTTCCGATGTCAGTGCCCTGTTGTTGGCCCAGTTGGCGGCCGGCAACGGCGGCGGCATCCATGGCGGCCTGCAGGGAGATGACGGCGCCTGGACCAGGTTGGTCGCCCTGCTGCGGGGGGAGAGGGTGGCCCCGCTGCAGGGATTGGGCTGGCGGGGTGGTGTCGTCACGGGGCCTCTGGTGGTAACGAATCTGACGGTGGCCACGTCGCTGATCGGCACCCGATGGTTGCCCCGCCTGGCTGGCTGTGTGCTGGTGCTTGAGGATGTGGGCGAAGAGCCCTATCGCATTGACCGGATGCTGACCCAGTGGCGCGCTTCGGGAGTGTTGGAGGGGGTGGCGGGGATTGGCCTGGGTCGCTTTGGCTGGAAACAGGACGATGTGCTGCCAGGCGACCTGACCATGGACGAGGTGCTGCAAGAACGGCTTGGCAGCCTGGGTGTGCCCCTAGTGGCTGGGCTACCGGTGGGTCACGGCCAGCCGAATCTGGCCCTGCCCCTGGGGCGGCTGGTGCAGCTGGACGGCCAGCGGGGTTCCCTGGCGTTGGCTTGAGCAAAGAGGTTCACGAACCAACTGCCAATTAAGTCTTGGGCCAGCCGGCTTTGCCGAACAACAAAAAAAGGGGCCCCAGGGCCCCTTGCTAGCGAAAACCGCAAGAGCGATCAGTTAACGGCGGCAAAGAAGTCCTTGCTCTTGATTGGATCAGGATTCATGGTTTTTTCGCCTGGGGTCCAGTTTGCAGGGCAAACTTCGTCGGGATGGCTTTGGACGTGCTGGAAGGCCTGCAGCACCCGCAAGGTTTCATCGACACTGCGGCCGACTGGCAGGTTATTGATGGTGCTGTGCAATACCACACCCTCGGGATCGATGATGAACAAACCGCGCAGGGCGATGCCGGCGTCCTCATCGAGAACCTGATAGTCGCGGGCGATGGTTTTGTTCAGATCGGCTACCAGAGGATAGGCGATATCACCAAGGCCACCGTTCTTGCGGTCGGTTTGAACCCAGGCAAGGTGACTGAACTGACTATCAACGGAAACCCCAAGCACCTCGGTGTTGCGGCTGGAGAAATCGGCGTAGCGGTCGCTGAAAGCAGTGATTTCCGTTGGACAGACGAAGGTGAAATCCAGGGGGTAAAAGAACAGCACCACGTATTTGCCGTGGTACTGAGAAAGGGAGATCTCCTTGAACTCCTGGTCGACCACCGCGGTGGCGGTGAAATCGGGGGCGGCGAGACCAACAATCCTCGTCATGGCAATGATTGGAGCAAAAGAAAGGTTTCAGGACGCGACAGGGTCAACCAGGTCACTACGGACAACGGAGTCACGTAGGACGGAGTCGGTTCGACTTCCAGTTGTGTCGCCGCCAAACCTATCACGTATTCAAGCGATGGTGCCGATTCTGGTTCTGTTGGACTAGTGCTGTCGGATGCCGGACCCTTGGATCCCTAAACTGAGCGAATCGACTGATTTGTGATCTGACCGATGCCCTGGGATCCCACTGTTTTACGCAAGTACAACGCCACCGGTCATTTCCGCCTGCTCAACCAGCTACGCAGTGATCTCAAGGGCAATCCCCTGATCCGTCCCAAGCAGGGCGAAACGGTAGGTGAGGCCAACCGCAGCCGGTCCTTGATTCGCGCCATCGAGGGTCGTTCCTCCCCCG
>JBBASD010000124.1:0-7578 GCA_040399485.1 Cyanobium sp.
CTGGCTGGCGATCCCGCCGATGCCTAGGCTGGCCAAGCCTGACGGCAGATCCGCCTGCCCTTCCGCCCTCTGATGACCAGCCCCTCCCTGCGCATCGCCTCCCGCCGCAGCAAGCTGGCCATGGTGCAAACCCACTGGGTGCGTGAGGCACTCTTGCAGGCCCATCCGGAACTGGGGATCAGTATCGAGGCCATGGCCACCCAGGGCGACAAAATTCTGGATGTGGCGCTGGCCAAAATTGGCGACAAGGGGCTTTTCACCAAGGAATTGGAAGCCCAGATGCTGGTGAACCAGGCGGATATTGCCGTCCACAGCCTCAAGGATCTGCCCACCAACCTGCCCGAAGGCTTGATGCTGGGCTGCATCACCGAGCGGGAGGATCCGGCGGATGCGCTGGTGGTGCATGAACGCCATCGCCAGCTCAGTCTGGCCACCCTGCCGGCAGGGGCCGTGGTTGGCACCAGCTCGTTGCGGCGCCTGGCCCAATTACGGCACCACTTTCCCCAACTGGTATTCAAGGATGTGCGGGGCAATGTGATCACCCGCCTCGAAAAACTAGATGCCGGCGAATACGACTGCTTGATCCTGGCGGCGGCAGGGCTGGAGCGCCTGGGACTGGCCGACCGCATCCACGAACGCATTGACCCCTCGATCTCCTTGCATGCTGTGGGTCAGGGGGCCCTGGGCATTGAATGCCGCCAAGGCGATGCCACCGTGCTTGACCAGATCAAGGTGTTGGAACACCTGCCAACCGCCAGGCGCTGCCTGGCGGAACGGGCCTTCCTAAGGGAGCTGGAGGGGGGCTGTCAGGTGCCGATCGGCGTCAACACCCGCTTTGAAGGCGATGATTTGGTGCTGACGGGCATGGTGGCCAGCCTCGATGGTCAACGCCTGATTCGCGATGAGGCCCGCGGCGACCAGGCAGACCCGGAAGCGATCGGGGTGGCCCTGGCTCAAAGCCTGAGGGCCCAGGGGGCCGGCAAGATTCTGGAGGAGATCTTTGCCACCGTCAGACCCCAAGCCTGAGGCCGGGGCCGGGCCCGCCCTGCCTACCCTCGGCGCCGTCACGGTGATCAGGGCTGAAGTGCCCGCCAAGAACCGACGCCCCCCCCTGCAGCCCAACACCGACCGGCGGCCAACAGCCCAAGGTTTTCCCTTCGAGTGGACCCTGCTTGCCTGGGCAGCCCTGGTGGGGATCAGCACCGGTTTGGCGATCGTGGCCTTCCATGAGGTCCTCGACTTCCTCAATAACTTTCTCTTCGGCCCCTTTGTCGAGGGGCTGCTGGAAATCAGTCGCTCGCCGGTGGCGGTAGCGGCGGCGGAGCAGGTCCCTGTAGCGCCAGCGACCCTGCCCCCTCCCCCGGCCCACGACGCAGCCACACCGCTTAAGGCCCTGCTGCAACTTGGTCTCGGCAGCATCGGCTTTCTGACCGGAACTCCCCCAGCCCCGGTTCCGGCGCCCCTGCCGCCGCCTGGGCCTGCGGCCCCGGACTGGCTGGCCCTCTGGCCGGTGGTGGTGGTGCCCACTTTGGGGGGCCTGGCCGTTGGGGTGTTGCGCCGCTTCGGCGGCCCCCTGGGACCGGGCGTGCCCAGCCTGATGGCCATGGCCGAGGGGTCGGAAGATCCGGCCCCCGTACCACCACTGCTGCGCCTGCTGACGGCGGCCTTAAGCCTTGGCAGTGGCGCTTCCCTGGGGCCCGAAGGCCCCAGCGTCGAAAGTGGCGGCAATTTGGGGCTGTGGTGGGCTCG
This sequence comes from Cyanobium sp., assembly GCA_040399485.1. Classification (GTDB taxonomy): domain Bacteria; phylum Cyanobacteriota; class Cyanobacteriia; order PCC-6307; family Cyanobiaceae; genus Cyanobium. Next base: position 1,750 of record JBBASD010000124.1, read on the forward strand.
CCTTGGGCGCCTGTCCCCCCAGTCCCAGCAGACATTGGTAGCCGCCGGGGTGGCCGCTGGTCTGGCGGCGGGTTTCAAGGCACCAATTGCGGGGGTGTTTTTTGCCTTCGAAGGCAATGCCAATACCAGCGCCACCCGACCCAACCTGAGGGCGGTGCTGGTGGCGGCGGTGGCCTCAGCCCTGGTGACCCAATTGCTGCTGGGCGATGAGCCGATCCTGCGGCTGCCGGCCTATGAGGTGCGCTCGCCGCTGGAACTGCCCCTGTACCTGGGTCTGGGGGTCCTGGCCAGCCTGATGTCACTGGCCCTGATCAAGCTGATGGCGGCCGGCCGGGATGGCAGTGTGCAACGGCTGCTGGAAAAACTGCCGCCGGGCCTGGCCACCGCCCTGGGGGGGGCGGCGGTGGGGGCCATGGCCCTGGCCTTCCCCCAGGTGCTGGGCGTTGGTTACGACACGATTGAAGCGCTGCTGGGCAGTGATCAGGGCATTCCCCTGATCACGTTGGCGAGCCTGTTGCTGGTGAAGTTACTGGCGACCAGCCTCAGCAATGCCACCGGATTCGTGGGCGGCGGTTTCGCCCCGGCCCTGTTTTTGGGGGCCACCCTGGGCAGCGTTTATGGCCAGCTGCTGGGCGAAGGGGGGCTGGGCTTGCCGGTGGCTGAAGCCCCCGCCTACGCCATGGTGGGCATGGCGGCGGTGCTGGCCGGCAGCGTCAGGGCCCCCTTGACCGCCCTGCTGCTGTTGTTCGAACTGACCCGGGATATCCGCATTGTGTTGCCGTTGATGGCGGCGGCGGGCCTGAGTGCGGCCCTCGTTGACCGCTGGCAGAGCATCAAACCCACCACCCTGCTGGGGGCTGACCGCAACGAAGAACGCCGGCGGGAGCGGCTGGCGGCCTTAAACGTGATTGAGGCGCTGGAACCGGAGGCGCCGCTGGTCTTGCCGACCCAAACCCCGGCGGCAACGGCCCTGAGCGAATTGATTGCCGCCCATGGCCACTGTTTGCTGGTGGTGGATGAAGCCGAAACCAACGTGGTGGGCATCGTCACCCTCGCCGACATACAGCAGGGTCTTAACGCCGCGAACCAAAGAGGAAAGCAGTTGAGCTTGGGCGAATGCCGCCGCAACGATCTGGTCTGGTTAGCGGATTCGGCCCATCTCGATGATCTGGAGGATCAGCTGGGTCCCCAAGGCATCCGTCAGGTGCCTGTTTTCGCCGTCACAGCCGGCATGGCCGGACCTCTACCTAGGGGGCTGCCCTCAAGCGGCTTGGGACTGGATGCGTTGAGGGGGTTGGCAAGTCGGGATGGCTTGGCGATTGCCCTGGCCCGCCAAAACCATCAGGAGGCCATTTCTGAGCAATCGCTTCCCACCAAGGCCCTGGCCACAGGATCAACCTGAGAGAGCAAACCCAGGATGCGTTGCAGGTCGAGGTCCGAAAGCTCGCCATCGCTGCCCCACTTCAAGGCGGTGCTGTTGAGCTGATCGGTGGTGTATCTGCTGGGGAAAGGGTCTGGAGCCATAGGGCTAGGGGCGCCAATGCGGAACGCCTGGTCTTGTAACAGGTATAAAAGCTTACGAGAAAGTCTTGGGTTGAACACCGAACCAGGGCCAATCGCCAGAATCTCTTCGGATTTGGATTTGGATTGGAGCTGGGGCTGGAGGTTGGAACTGGAGCGAGCTGGGCCGCAGCCAATCGCGACGGCCCCAGCAGATCTCAGGGAGTGACGATCACCGGCGTACCCACCTCCACCTGGTCAAACAGTTGGCGGACATGGGGACCCAGCATGCGGACGCAGCCATGGGAGACGGCGGCGCGGGTCTTGACCCACTGCTCCCAGGCCGGGGGAGTGCCGTGGATGCCGAACTGGTCGTTGGCGGTGGTGTGGAAGCCCAGCCAGCGATCACCCAGGGGGCCCAGGGGGCCGATGGTGGGGTTGTTTTTACCGCTCTTGGTGCTCTGATACTGAGGATTCACCACCTTATTGCGAACCGCAAAACGCCCCGTGGGCGTGGGGGTGGCGGGGTCGCCGATGGCAACCGGCCAGCTACCCAGCACCTGGCCATTGTCCACCAGGCTGATGGTGCGCTTGCCCAACTCCAGACGGATCTCGCGGGTGCTCGTGTAAGCAGCGGCCGTGGCAGCCGGCACCGACGGCACCGCCGCTCCCGAGGCGCGGCCGGCCCGGTTCGGGACCGCAGCGGTCGGAACCGCACCGGTCCGGGCCGCACTGGTCGGGGTCTGGGGACGGGCGACGGCGGGGCTGGCCGCAGGCACGGCAGGCAAGGGCGGCGGCGGTTGCAGGGCCAAGGCGGGCCCGGCACCAAGGGCGATCGCCGCAGCCATCAGGCCGCTGGTGCGCAGACCCCACCCAAGGCCCCGGGCAGCCCCGGGACGGGATGGGCAAACGGTTGGGCCGCAGGGATTGGGGCTCATGGGTTGGTCGCGGAACGGGTGGACAGGGAACGGCCCAGACGGGTCCGATGGGAAGGGAGTGGGGGCGATCAGCCCACCAACTTGGGGTCGATGGTTGAGGTATAGCGCAGCTCGCACTCCTTGATAACCCTCACGGCCTCGGCGCTGTCAAAGAAGCCATTGACGTGGCAGGTGCCTGGCTTTTTGAGGTCCTTGTAGTGCTCCCAGTAGTAGGTGGTTTCCGTGAGCCACTGGGGACCCAGCTGCTCATGGGAAGTGATGTGGTCCATGCGCTTGTCATCCGCGAGCACGGCGATGACCTTGTCGTCGACTTCACCGCCGTCGTCGAATTTCATGATGCCGATGATGCGGGCCTCCACCAAGGAACCGGGGACCAGGGGTTCGCTGACCCCCACGATCTCGATATCCAGTGGGTCGCCATCCTCATCCCAGGTGCGGGGGATGCAGCCATAGGCAAAGGGGTAGGTCAGGGAGGAGTACCCGACGCGATCGAGCTTGAGGTGACCGGTTTCGGTGATCAGTTCGTACTTGTTGATCGTGCCTGAATTGAGCTCGACGATCGCGTTCAACCGCAGCTTGCCCTCGTCGGCGAAGGCCGGCAGCACGTGCAGGAGGTTGAGCATCGTGCGGCTGGGGGCGTGGTCGATGTTCGCCAAGGGGAGGGGGCAAAGCGGCAGGAATCCTAAAGAAAGGCTCCGCCATCAGCCAGCCAGCTGGTCCACCTTGGCGGCCAGGTAGGTGAGGAAGGGCTCTGCCCCCAGGGGCCGGCCCGTCACCTGTTGCACCAGCTCCTCGCCATTGACCGAACGGCCCAGGGGCCAGACCCGGGCCGCCAGCCAGCCCCGCAGCCGCTCCTCCTCGCCCGCCGCCACCAGGGTTTCCAGTGGCCCGAGGTCCTGCTCCAGGGTTTGGCTGAGCTGGGCGCTGAACAGGTGCCCCAGGGCATAGGAGGGGAAATAGCCAAACAGCCCCTCGGCCCAGTGGATGTCCTGGAGGCAGCCGTCGCTGTCGCTGGGCGGCCGCAGACCCAGCAGGGCGACCATGCGGCGGTTCCACTCGGCGGGCAGGTCGGCCACCGGCAGCCCGCCTTCGACCAGCTCCAGCTCCAGCTCGTAGCGCAGCACGATGTGGAGGCAATAGCTGAGTTCATCGGCCTCGACCCTGATCAGGCCGGGCCGCAGCGGATTGAGGCAGCGCCAGAAGTCCTGGCTGCTGCCCCAGGCCTTGATGCCAGCAGCGGCCTGGAAGCGGGGCAACCAGCGCTCGGCGAAGGCACGACTGCGGGCCACCCGACATTCCCAGAAGAGTGATTGGCTTTCGTGCACCCCCATGGAGGTGGCCTCCCCCAGGGGCCAGGGGAAATAGTGCTGGCCGTCCCGGGGCAGACCCTGCTCGTAGAGCGAGTGGCCCCATTCGTGGGCCGTGGCCAGGAAGGCGGAGAAGGGCTGGCCCGGCACGACCCGGGTGGTGATGCGGAAGTCCTGGGGACCGACGGTGCAGGAAAAAGGGTGGGCCGACCTGGCGCGCTGGCAGCGGCGCGGGTCATAGCCCCAACCCTCCAGCAGCTCGGCACAAAGGGCCTCCTGAGCCCCCTCGGGGAGATCAAACGCCTCGGCTGGGCCGGCGTCCTGGCCGGTAGCGGTGCGCCCACCCAGCTCGGCGGCCCGCTCCAGCAGGGCCGGCAACTGCTGCTTGAGGGGGGTGAATAGCTCGTTGAGGCGGGCCTTGCTGATGTCGGGCTCGAAGGGTTGGGCCAGGGTTTCCCAGGGGCTGCGGGCGATCGGCTCGGCGGCCGCCAGCTGGGCGGCCTGGTCGCGGCGCAGGGTCAAGAGCTCCTGGAGGGCCGGCGCGAACAGGGGAAAGTCGTTGCTGCGCCGGGCCTGCTGCCAAAGGGCATTGCCGCGGGACTGGGCCTGGGCGAGGCGGCCGACCAGGTCGGGATCCAGGCAGCGCTGGCGCTCTAATTCGAGGCGCAACAACTGCAGGTTGCGGTGGCTTTGCGGCGGCGAATCGGGCTCCAGCTCGGCTTCGGCGGCGGCCAGCAGGTCGACGTATTCCTGTTGGCTTTGGCGCTGGTGCAACTGGGTGGCCAGCAGGGCCAATTGCTCGCCGCGCCAGGGGGCACCCGCCGCCGGCATCACAGTGTTTTGGTCGTAATAAAGGGAGCTACTGATCGAGCCGAGCAACCGGGTTTGGTGCAGGTAGGCGTGCAGACGCCCGAAGGCGGAAGCCGGCGCACTCATGGGGGGCGATTATCACTGGCCCCAGCATGGCGGCAAGGGAGGGCCGGGACTACGGATGCCCGTATCCCAGAAGTCCGCCAACCCGGGGCCAGGGCGGTGAAGCTGGAACTATCCAAAAGCTCAGACGACAAGAGATCGGCATGCGCGAGATCGTTTTCCTGGTGACGACGGAGCGGCCCGGGCATATCGAAGCCACCGCCCCTGATCGCTCCCTCCAGGTGCAGGCCGCCAGCCTGGAGGAACTGCACCACGAAGCCCGCGAAGCCCTGATCGCCCAGGTGGGAGCAGCCCACAACAGCTACCGGATTCGCTTCTGCCGGCCTTTGAGTCCCAAGCCGCGGCCGGAGGGGTCAGACCAACGCCAACGGCGGCCGGCATCGGCGGTCGGCACCGGCGGCCCCTGAATCTCCAGCGGCTGTGCTGACATCGCCGGGGCGGCCCGGCTGCTGAAACCAGGGGTTTTGTCAGGGCGCAGACCGCAAGTTCAGAGGGCCGAGAGGCCCTGGGCCAAGCCGGTGGTCACCGCCGTCAGAAAGGGCAGGTCGAGGCTGGCGATGGTGTCTGTGGCTTGGTGGTAGTGGGGGTTGCGCAGAAAGGAGGTGTCCGTGGCCATGACGGCGGCATAACCCTGGTCCCAGAAGGGGCTGTGGTCGGAACGACGCACATCCGGCAGCAGGCGACCGGCCCGGGGCACCGGCAACAGCTTGGTGGGCACATGGCGCCCCAGTCCGCGGGCCAGCGCCGGCAGCAGGGGTAGGGCCTTGAAGTTGGCTACCAGGGCCAGGAAATCGCCTCGCTCGCCATAGAGATGGCGCATCGCCGCCAGGGGATAACGCTGCTGGCTGGAGGTGTATCCCAGCATCTCCAGGCTCACCATCAGGGCCAAATCCTGACCGCTGGCCCTGAGCTGGGCCGCCAGGGCGATGCTGCCCAGCAAGCCCAATTCCTCCTGGTCAAAGGCCACCAGCCAGACGGGCCGCCGGGGCGGCTGGCGGACCCAGTGCTGCGCCAACTCGACCAGGGCCGCCAGGCCGGTGGCGTTGTCATCGGCGCCGGGGGAATGCAACGGCCCGTCGTAGTGGGCGCCCACCAATAACGGAGGCCGGTGTGATTGAAGGCCCGGCAAGCGCAGAATCAAATTGCAGCCG
>JBBASD010000125.1:0-7528 GCA_040399485.1 Cyanobium sp.
CACCGGTTTCGGCCGTGAGGGCATCATCGTTTTCGCCGATGATGTGGACTTTTTGACGCTGTTTCTGGGGCGAACGGCTGCGCAGAGCCTCTAATTTTGCGCTGTCATCCCAGTCAGGACGCCGGGCCCGGGTGCTGGGAGTCCCCGCCACTGGCGGACGGAAACCGGGTCGTTTAGGCGGCGCCGCAGTGGGGGCGGCTGTGGGGCGGACCAGCTCGGTATCGCCGCCGGCGTTTTCGGCTCCTTGGCGGCGCGGGGCGGCAGGCGTTGGACGGCCATTGGGCGTTTGCAGCTGCATCAGCTCGCCCGGTGCCATCGGCTTGCGCATGCCAGCAGGCATGCCGGGCCGACCCGGAGCTGCCGGGCGACCGCCGCTGGGGCTTCCCGGACCGGCACTGTCGCGGCGGATGGGCTTGCCCACCAGCTCCAAGGGAGTGACCCCTGGCCGCCCGGGTCCCGGGGAGGGGCGCGAACCCGGTGCAGCTGGCCGACTGACGGACGCACCCCCACGCACTGGGGCTGGAGCGCCTGGCCGTTGGGGCCGGGAGGACGGTGGAGCGGGCCGGGAGGACGGTGGAGCCGGCCGGGCCGACGGTGGAGCCGGCCGAGCCGCTGGTGGGGCCGGCCGCACCGAAGGGGGCGGCGGCGGTTTGACCGAGGCTGCCGCGCCCTTGATCACCGGCGCCGCCGGCTTGTTGCCTGGGGCCGCAGGGCCCGTGCCCGCAGGTTGGGGACGGCCTACCAGTTGGGGTCGGTTGCCGCCACTGACCGAGGGCGGGCGCATGGGGGCACTTGAGGCACGGGGGCCAGGGCTCGGTGGCGCGGGTCGCTGACTGCCTTCCGGGCGAGGTGAAGGTGAAACCGGTGGCCGGGTTGGCTGGGCTGCCGTTGTTGGTTTGGTCGAGTCGGGTCTACGGATCTCCTGAACAGGCCGGGGGGAAGGGGCGGCGGGTCTCGCTGGGACAGCTGGTGCTGGGGCTGCGGCGGCAGGGGATACGGCTGTCGGTGGGCCACCAGGCTTGGCCACTGCCGACGGATGGGTGTCGTTTTGATCTGTGGATGCTTCCGGCCGGGGCGAGGGCATAGTCGCTGCCGAGCCAACCGGCTGGGGTCTGGGAGCTCCGGGAGCGGCTGGTTTGGCAGGCAACGGCCGGGCCGCTGGAGGACTGACGATTTCGGCCGGGCGGCTGGGTGGACTTGCTGGTGCTGAAGCTGCCCGGGCCGGGGCCGGGGCTGGTCGTGTGGGGGCCGCGGCGGCCACCGCTGGAGCCGGTGCCACCGGCCGAGCCGGGGGTTCAGCAGGCCTAGCCCCTGGGGTGGCCCCGGTTTCCTGGGTCGCCTTCTTCACGGCGAGGATGGCATTGGGGGCTGGCGCAGGCGCGGATCCCCCTCCGTTGCTTTTGTTGCGAATCAGTGCCCGTATGCGGCCCGCCTCATCTTCGCTGATTGAGCTGCTATGGCTGCGTGCCGGGATGGAAAGGGTCTCGGCGGCGTCGAGCACGTCCTTGTTGTCCAGACCCAGGTCCTTGGACAACTCATAGATTCTCATTTTGCCGCTGGTGGTCATTCAGTTCTCTGATTCGGTCGGGGGTAGCCGGAGTGTCCGGGGCACAGTCGGACGCGGACCATGCTTCATCTTGCCTCAGGGGCTGCAGTAGGCGCGCTCGCAGGCTTTCCAGAATTGAGTTGGGTACCTGACAGCGCAGGGCCCTCTGCAGGCGTCGGCGCCGTTGGGTATCTTCCACACAATGATGGCTGGGGCAGACGTAAGCCGAGCGGCCCATGCCCCTGTCCAGGGCGAACCCGCCACCAGCCAGACGGATGACCCGCCAAAGATGGCGTCGGTCCGCCAAGGTCCTGCAGGCCACGCAGCGGCGCAGCACCGGGCGATCGTCCCTCACCTTCCATTCTCACTGTCAATTTCGGCGGTGACATTGCTTGGTGCCTGGTCGTTAGAGGGCGGCAGGTCGGCATTGTCCTGGGCTTCGTCCTCGTCCTCGGGCAAGGGGTACAGCTCCCTGAGACGCGCGTCCTCCTCAGCTCTGATGGCTTGTTCTGTGGCCAGTCGGGCTTCGGCTTCCGCTTGCAGGGTTTCTTCTTCCTGCCTTTGGCTGATAAGAACTGCGACGGTTTCGTCTTCCGAGGCCTGATTGTATTCCTGGGAATTCTTTATGTCGATTTTCCAGCCCGTCAATCTTGCGGCGAGGCGCACGTTTTGACCTTCGCGACCAATCGCCAGACTGAGTTGGTCGGGAGGTACAAGCACATGGGCATGGTGCCCCTCAGGATCCACGAGTCGCACCCTATCGACGCGGGCCGGACTGAGGGAGTGGGCGATGTATTCGCCGGGATCAGGGGACCAACGAATGACATCGATCTTCTCACCACGTAATTCATTGACCACCTGTTGAATGCGAGAACCCCTGGCCCCGATACAGGCGCCAACGGGATCAACCTCCCTTTCAACACTATCTACGGCCACCTTGGTGCGGGGTCCCACGGAGCGCGAGGGAGGATTGGCTTCACGGGCAACGGCGACGATGCGCACTGAGCCTTCTTGAATTTCGGGAACTTCGTTTTCAAAAAGATAAACAACTAGGCCGGCATTAGAGCGTGAAATGAACAGTTGTGGCCCCCGGCGTGGCACCTCACTCACCTCTTTCAAGAAAACCTTGAATGTGGCATTGGCGCGGTAATTGTCATTCGGCAACTGGTCTCGCCGCGGCAGTTCGGCCTCCACCTCAGGGCGGCCCAGGCCAGAACTGACGCCCATGATGACCGACTGTCGTTCGAAGCGAATCACTCGCGCCGTAAGGACGGGATCCTCAAGGTCGGCAAACTCCTCCTGAATCATGCGCCGCTGTTGATCCCTTAACTTCTGGGCCAGCACCTGCTTGGTTGTGGAGGCAGCCATTCGACCAAAGTCATCTTTTTCCGGGGTGACATCAAGCACAACCGTGTCGCCAGTTTGGGCGTCATCGGCGACTTGCCTGACTTCCTCGATCGAGATCTGGTGATCTTCGCTCTCGACTTCTTCAACAATTATTTTACTAGCTAAAACTCGATAGCCTTCTTCATCGAGATCCAGGGCAACGTCGAAATTACTGAAATAATCCTCCTCAAAGGGATCTTCACTGATGCCCAGATAGAGGGTTCTGCGATAACGCTCGTAACCTTTCAGTAAGGCTTCCCGCAGGGCCGCCTCCACAACCTGCGGAGGCAGTTTTTTTTCTTCACTGATGTCCTCGATCAAGTTGTTAAGTCCGGGCAGCAGAACCAGGGCCATGGTGGTAATGAAAGCAAGGGAGGGTTGGAAGACTTGGTGGCGGGCCGCCTTCGGCAAAAGGCTTTTGCCGATCAGGGGCCATCGCGGGGGCTGACCAGGCGCACATGGGTCACTGAGGCGCGATTCATGCGCAGGGTGCGGCCACGCACGTTGAGCTGTACCTCAAGCGCGTCACGCCCGAGGAGAAGACCTTCGCGGATCTGTTCGGTCCCTTGGCCATCGTCCACGGTGACCGCCACCGGAAAACCACGAAAGCTGGTGAAATCACGATCGCTTGTCAGCTCCTCATCGATGCCGGGGCTGCTCACCTCCAACACGTAGGGGCTTTCCAAAAGGTCTGAACCCTCAATGGCCTCACCCAGGGGGCCACTGAAGGCCGCGCAGGCGTCAAGGCTGACGTCACCGCCATCGGATCGCCGCAGCATCACTTGCACCGTCATGGGAATGCGGTGGCTGTGGAGATGGACGGCTACTACTTGAAGATCAGCCGCCAAGGCCTGAGCGGCAGCCAGGCGCTCGAGATCAGCAATAAGCGGGTGGGGCAAGGGGAGACAAGAGCTGGGGCGGACCGCCGCAGCTGCAGTTGTCAAACTGCCCCCTCATGACGCTGGCCGGTGGACCGGCGCAGGGGCGGAAAGGGTGTTGCCCGGCGGGCAAGAAACCACCTTAAGGGACCGGGGGTGGAGGAAATGGCCCAGGTTCACAGGGAGCTGGGCATGTCCAGAACCGGGGGTTCGGCGTAGTAATCGCTCTTGCTGACGTCTCCCCGCAGGCTTGGGTCCTGGTTGAGGCACTGGCCACACTGTTCGGGAGTGCGCAGGTATTGACAGACCCTGGCCCAGAGTTTGGATCGGGTGCCAGGTGCCCCCAAGCTGAAATGGACAAGATCCTGGCCGCCGGCCAAGGTTTGAATCTCGACATCGCAGAGGGTGCAGCGTCGCCGGCTGCCTGGAGAGCTTGTGACCATGACCGGCGCAAGGTTCGAGGCAACTTAGGCGGCTCGATCCCGTTGGAGATGGTCAACCCAGGCTAGATGGCCGCGAATAATGAGGATTCTTCATGTCTTGGCTGGTGATTGCGCCTGAAAGAGAGCTTGTGCGGAGCTGAAGGGGCTCGCACTGCGGGGGGAATCCGGCCTGAAAGGACCCGCCTTGCCTGGCAGGAATGCCCCTAGTTTCTGGTTCCAGACATATTGGGAGTTCCTGCCCTGATCCAGCTTTATCGCCAACTGGTTCGACCAGTGCTGACCGTTTTACTGTCCGCCCTGGTGATGTTGTCCCCGTGGAGATCTGCGCCGGTCCTGGCCCTCAGCCCCACCACCTCCACACCTGTTTTGTCCCAGGTTGGGGCCAAGTCCACCCATAGCTTCGTGGCCGAGGCGGCCCGTCGGGTGTCGCCGGCCGTGGTCCGCATCGATACCGAGCGCCAGGTTGCCAGACCCGCCTTTGATCCGGCAATGCTGGATCCCTTGCTGCGGGATTTGATGGGAGATCCCTCGACTTCGATGCGGGAGCGGGGTCAGGGTTCTGGGGTTGTGATCGACGCTGCCCAAGGTCTGATCTTGACCAATGCCCATGTGGTCGATCAAGTCGATGGTGTGGCTATCACCTTCGCCGATGGTCACCAGGTTGATGCCACGGTGGTCGGGGCTGATCCGGTGACTGACCTTGCGGTCGTGCGTTTGCCCTCCCAAGGGGCGGCACTCAAAGCTGCACCCCTTGGAGACTCCGAAGCCCTAGAAGTAGGCGATTGGGCAATTGCCCTTGGCAGTCCTTATGGACTGGAAAGGACAGTAACCCTGGGCATTGTCAGCAGCCTGCACCGGGATATCAATAGTCTCGGGTTTGCTGACAAACGCCTCGATCTCATCCAGACCGATGCCGCCATCAACCCCGGCAATTCCGGGGGGCCGTTGATAAATGCCAGTGGCGAGGTGATTGGCATCAATACCCTCGTGCGATCAGGACCTGGAGCGGGCCTGGGCTTCGCCATCCCTATCAACCTGGCTAAACGGGTGGCTGAGCAATTGGCCTCAGGAGGCAAGGTGATTCATCCCTACTTGGGGCTCCAGCTGGTGCCATTAACAGCACGGGTGGCCAGGGAGAACAATCAGGATCCCAATGCCCTGTTGCAACTTCCCGAGCGCGATGGCGCCCTGGTCCAGAAGGTGCTTCCCCAAAGCCCGGCTGAGGCCTCGGGACTCAAGCGTGGGGACCTGGTGGTTTCGATTGCCGAGGACCGGGTGGCCACACCCGCCGATCTGCTCAAGAGGGTCGAACAGGCCCAAGTGGGCGATCCCCTCCCCCTCAAGGTTGTGAGGGGTCAGCGGGAGATTCAGATCTCGATTCGGCCGGCTGCCTTGCCCCAGCAGGGTCAGTCTCCCCATGGCCAATCGCCTGGCTAAGTGGCCGACCGGAGCAGTTCACGGGTGTGCCGGCTCCGGTCACCTACTGCATTGATCAGGGTGTTCGCATCATGGCTAGCTAGGGTTATTTGTGTCGCTGTCAGCGCTTGATTAGCATCCTTCCTTTGGCTTTTTAAATTAGCTTTGCTATGTTTTGGTGATTGCATCAACCTTGGCAAAGGTCGGAGCCAGGCTCAATTTGGCTTTAGTGGACTCTGTCACTAGCATGCTTAAGGGCCATGGCAAGGATGAGATCCATGGTTTCGCGATTATCCATTGCACTTATATTCTTCAGCCATGCCCCAAGCTGAAGAGTTAGTTCGGGACAAATTGAGATGGCATTTTCCTTGGTGAGGGCCATATCGTAGCGGATATAAGTCAGCATAGGTTCGTCACCAACTACGTCACCACTTAGATCGCCACATTCACTGTCGATGATCCGGCTCGTAGCGCTCGAAGATAGCAACTGCATCATTGTATCAAGAAGGTTCTCGCAATCGTTATCACACTCATCAGCGCCTTGATAGCTCCAGCGGCAGCAACAATTGTGGTCTCGTTGCCGGGATCGCTGAGCCCCGCTCGGGTTGTTGAACGGGCGAACATCGCCATCGACGAATTCACCACCCTCGGGTTTCATGCCGGGGCGCTCACTAATTGTTATTCAGGGGGCAATGCTGGCCCCTGTCGAAGTGCCGGAGATTAGATCGAAATAATCGCTGAGGCAGAAGTCAGGATCGTTTCCATGTTGCTGCCGCAGTCTCTGTTCAAGGGCCTCCAGACACCCGGTCGCGATTCCCTTTAGGCCACCGCCATCCAGAGCCAGAATGCGCTTGGGACCGGGGCCTGAGAGTGGAGCTCCTTCGAGACCTGGCGGTATCGGGGGGCATGGGGTGCCCGATCGGGCCATTAGGACACCATCTTTGCCCTAGCGCAAGGTCCTAGGCGCTTCGCAAGGGTTGAGGAGCGAAGTGGCGATGTAGGATTAGCCTTTGTTGAATTCGCTGCGAACCCGCTTTGGCCAATAACAAGTCTTCAAAGAAGCGCATCGAGATCGCCGAGCGCAACCGTCTGCGCAACCGCACCTACAAGTCGGCCCTGCGCACCTTGATGAAGCGTTGCTTTGCCGCCTGCAGCAGCTACGGCCAGAACCCTGGTCCTGATTCCAAGGCTGCCGTTGAGTCCTCCCTGAATGCCGCCTTCAGCAAGATCGACAAGGCGGTAAAGGTTGGGGTGATGCATCGCAATACGGGTTCCAACCAAAAATCCAGGCTCAGTGCTGCGGTCAAGCAGGTTCTAGAACCGGGCGCCGGCGCTGTTCCGGCCTGATGGGGGCCTGCCTTGATGCAGGCCCCTTGCTACCGTCACGCCGCCCGGTTTGAGAGCTAACGCGTGGCTAATGACGATCTTCAGAAACTTATGAAGCAAGCTGTAGCTGCCGCTGCGGTTGAGCAAATTAAGGATGGCATGGTACTCGGCCTGGGTTCCGGCTCCACGGCGGCGCTGATGATCAAGTTCTTGGCGGAAAAGCTGCGTAGTGGTGCTCTACGAGACATCACCGGTGTTACAACTTCCTTTCAAGGGGAGGTCCTGGCAACCGAGCTTGGAATCCCCCTCAAGAGCCTGAACGCCATTGATCAGATCGACCTGGCCATTGATGGAGCTGACGAGGTTGATCCGGCTTTTCAGCTCATCAAGGGGGGAGGAGCCTGTCATGTCCAGGAGAAGCTGGTGGCTCGACGGGCCAAACGCTTTGTCGTGGTCGTGGATGGCAGCAAGTTGGTTGAACGACTCAATCTTTCCTTTCTGTTGCCCGTTGAGGTATTGCCTGGGGCCTGGCG
>JBBASD010000126.1:0-298 GCA_040399485.1 Cyanobium sp.
ATCAGGGCCTGAAGCAGGTGCTCAAGCGCTGCATCGACCCTGGCGACGCCAACCAACACCGCACCCCGGCCGTGCTCTTGGAGCATCTGCAGGGCGATGCGGCGAGCACCGTCGGTTGCCGAAACGTCAGGCGGCTGTTGTGGGGCTTTCCCCTGGGTCCCAGGAGCCGGCGGGGTCTTGGCAGGTGATGCGCAAGCCGAAGTCTTGTACAGACCATGCCAGCCTTGAAGGGGCGTTGACCGGGAGAGTTGTGGCCTACACCAACATTGAAGCCATCCTTGATGACGGCGGAGACATC
>JBBASD010000126.1:308-7449 GCA_040399485.1 Cyanobium sp.
CCAGGGGAGCCCAGAGGGGGTTGGCGCGGGCTTCGGCATAGATCTCGGCCAGACGGCCACTGTGGGCAGGATCAGCCAGCGACGCCGATTCAGCGGAATGCGCGAATGCGTTGCGCAGCTTGCGGAGAGCAGACAGAGCCCGCTCCACCGGGGCGCGATCAGGCCCAGACGGCGAGCGAGGGCGACCTTCCGGTGATGTTGGTGCGGAGGGAGGGCGAGAGCTTCGTGGCGCTACTGAGGCGTCTGGATCGCTCGATCGGCAAAGCCTGGGACAACGAAACGATCATTGATGAAGTCAATGGTTGAGAGCAAGGCTGTAATCGATTCCATTCCATTCGATTACTCTGGATCTCCAGTGTCTAATCATACGAGATGCTTTGCCAGCACACAACGACCAACAAACTTGATGCCAGCCTGACTTAGTAAGATCTCGTATTTCGAGCCACGAGGGAAGCAAACTGGTCCGGAAGCCACCCAGAGCCACTTGGATATATGCATTTCATCCTTGAGGTGGCCATTGAGTTGCTGTCTCAGTGCCCTCTTTTTGTTAATGACAGCTTGAATCTCATCGGTCTTGGCCGAGTGGGGCTCAACAGCGATGAGGCTTCTGTTTTCATGGCCAAGAAGATAATCCCAACGAGGCTCTTGCTCGCGCCCAACCCTGAACGCCTCGTCAGTGTCGAGGCTGTCGGCGAACTGAATACGAATCGAAGCGTCAATGAACTTTTTATCTTTGTCCTTGACGGCTCCGATACCATCCTGGACAAAATCTTTAATCGTGGATTGAGCAGCCAAAGCCTCGCGAACAGGCGTGTGACGAGGAGTTGTTCTCATGAATCAGCAGCATTCACAGCACTGGTCACTGCGTCGGCAAATGCTGATGAGTATTGCGTCAATCCTCCCCATTCGGCCACGCGCTCATCGTCATCGAACGGATCCAGGGACGAGATGTTGGTAGAAGACACCTTGCCAGACTGATCAAATGCGAGGAGATGCACCCGGTACGTCTTTGTCAATGCCGCTTTAGCGACTTCCATCATGGGAGCAGGATCTGTACCAAATGCCTTGCAAACGAGTTTGTAGTCTGCCTGGGATTCCTTGAGACGCTGCATCATCCAAACCATGGTGAGCACATGAGGTGAGTGAGTGGACAAGACAACTCGGTAGCCGCGCCAAAGGAGATCCAGCACAAGTAGCAAGACAGCTGTGATCGCTTTGGGATGCAGGCCCATTTCAGGTTCCTCAATCACGATCCAGTCAGTCGTCTTGTGCTTTCGTTGGTTTGTTCTGGGTAGGAGATCGTAAAGACCAAGCAGGAGCGGCGTGAATTCGCGCTGCCCCGATGTCCAGGTCATGAAGGGCAAGTGCATGGCGCCGTGAACCAATTGCAAGCGCTTGGCGTGCTGCGAATCTTCCTGGATACCAACCGTTCCACCATGGAAGACAGCCGCATCAATCTGGTCACGTATCTCCCTCTTTAGACGTTTCTCTACAGGGAAGAGGACCCCTGAATCCTTACTGCTGAAGCGATCGTACAAACTCTGACTGAACAAACGCGCCACGGCTGGCGTGGTTCTCGGCACTTTCTGGAATGGCAAAGCCCACCCGTCAGTGATCAAGAGTGCTCGATGCGCTGGGATGAAAAAGCACTTTTCAATGCCATCACCAGCTCCTTGGAGAGATTTTGGGGTGACATTAATGCCATCAAACTGCACTTTTGTGCTGTTGTGCCAGGCTGTTGCCATCCCCTCACCGAAGATATGCTCGATAAGAACATCTGGCTTGTCTGTTGTGTAACCAGACTGCTTGAGGACCTCAACGATATGGCGACCATCAAGTCCAAGCTTCAGCCATTGCAGCGCCAGGCTTTTGCCTGCGCCTTGGGGTCCAACCAGAATGGTGAGGTCACCAAAATCAAGATTGACGGACTGGAGGTGGGCGAAGTTCTTGATCGACAGCGAAACCAAGCTGGAGGGCGCATGTTCGTCTGCAGCCTGATCGATCGCCTGAGGGCCTGCCTCGCTGGCGACGCTGTTTGAGCTTGATGGTGCCGTGGTTTTCATATCAGCTTCAGCATAGGTGGCCACAGGCTTCTCACCTACCCTCAAACAAACGATCCCACGCCTCCAGCACCAGCCGCTGGGTGCGGTACTCGCCGAACTGGCGTTGCTCGTTGTTTTTGAGCACGCGGAAGGTTTCGCTGGGGTAATCGGGGCCCATCACATCGGATGGATCGAGGATGTAGCGCAGCTCATCGCGATTGAGGCCGTAGAGGTGGGCGTAGTAGGCATCGAGTTCGGCCCGCAGCAGGGCGCGGCGTTCGGGATCGAAGCGGAAGGGTGGGCCGTCGTAGCCGAGGTCTTCGGCCCAGGGCTTGAGGACGTGACTGGTGTAGGTGAGCTCGATGACGCGGGGAGAGATAAAATCTAAATGGCTATCTATGTATGTTTTTGGCGCGATAACAGGCAGCTGCTTGACTATGTAGAAATTCATATTATTGCCGCCCGTCTTCATCCTTGCAATGAAGTCAAGAGATAGCGAATTTAAATTTGCAAGCAACGCTGCGTAAAGGCGATTGTCATCAAGCCTCCCAGGCAGCAACAGTGGTAGCTTATTTCCGGCAGGAACCAATGGGAGTACCGAAGCAATAAACGTCCTTAAGACATGCGCGCTGGTTATATCTCTCCAGCCAAGGAGCCACTTGAAGTTCCACTGTTTTGATCTCAGCTTATCCTCCAAGAGCGAATGTCTAATCCAATACCTTGGCGTAATTGCGTAGTCACAATCCGACTTCTCTAATTCATCAACGTCTCTCGTGGCGCCATCTTGTTCATACGTGGCCCACCTGTGGTCATATTGGTGCATCATTTTCCCTTCATATAACGGGGATAAACCATCGCCAGGTTCCGACTTAAAAAGATGACTGTCTGTATTCATCATAAACATCAGCATGAACGAGGCCTTCCAGGGATTCCCATTCACTGGATCCTCGTCATTCATGAGAACAGGAACAGATGAGTAAATCTTCTTTGCAAGCGAGTAATCTTGTTCACTTCTGAAGATTGGGCAGTTCTTTGTGTTTGGATTTATGACTTCAAAGTCTTCATTGGACATTGAGAATATCTTTCCAGTGCGCGTTATTTCATCCGGTTTTCTCAGGAAGAAGGCAAACAATGGATTTGCGGCCTTGCCCAGTGTCAATAGGCTAAAGCGGAAAGAGTGATGAACATTGCGAAAGATGAACTCCTCGTTCTCAAAACTGTATAGGCTTGCAAGGCCTGATTCGACGATGGATCTAAATAGAGATTGTGTAAACGAGTCGGTCGAGATGCCAGAAGGCGCAATCAACCCGGCGCGCCCATCGCGAGAAACAGCGCTCATGAACGCCTCGGTAAAAAGGTATGCCAGATTTAACCTGCCAATGCTTGAGTTGGGAAATCTTCCCGAGGAGTGAAAGAACCCCTGGGATCCGTTGTTGGCGGATACAGCGAGTTGATACTCTCTGAACAACGCGGGATCTGAACTGGCAAGTTCGCTGATCAGGCTTGAGCGAATAGCCGAGGTCTTCGCTAAGGATATTAGGCTATTACGACTGGTAAACCATTCCTGGGGGTCGACTTGAACCATCTCCCAGGGTGGGTTTCCTAGTACACAATCAAATCCCCCCTTCTCCATCACCTCGCCAAATCGCAGGTGCCAGTGGAAAAAGCGGAAGTCCTTGGCGGCCTGTTCCACCGCCAGCTCCAGATCGCCCGGGATCTCCTGGCCGCTCTGCAACAGCAGCAAGTGCTCGCTGGTGGGCACCTTGGATCGGCTCTCTTTGGTCTTGGGCAGGAAGAAGGCTGCGGTGTAGAGATCAGCCGCGAGTGTCTGGGGATCGCTGGTCCGCTCCTGCTCCCAGGCCTCGTAGGCCGCCTGTTTGGCGGCGCCTTCCGCCAGGGTGGTTTCGGGCATCGCCTCGATCTCCTGGAGCCGTTGCTGGCTGCGGCTGATCGGTGGAGTGCTCTGGAGATTGAGCGTGCCCTGCAGGGTGCCCTTCTGGCCTGCCTTGCGGAAGCTGGCGTTCTCCTTCTTCAGGCTGGTGCAGGTGGGTTTGTCGTCGCCGGTGAGCGGTTTGTAGGCCTCATCGGGGATGCCCTGCTCCAGCACCTTTGGGTCGAACACCCCCACCAGCGAATCGCCGCACTGGATGTGGGCATCGAGGAAGCTGAGCGGCTTGCCGGGATCCACCGCTTCGATCCACAACGCCACCTTGCACAGCTCCACCGCCATCGGGTTCTTGTCGACCCCGTAGATGCATTGGGCCACCACCTCGCGCAGGCATTCCTGGCGCAGCTCCTCGCTGGGCTCCTCATCGCCGGCGCGGATGCGTGCCAGCTCCAGCGCCAGGCGCCGGGCGGCCGCCAGCAGGAAGTGGCCGCTGCCGCAGGCTGGATCGAGCACCCGGATCGCCAGCAGCGCCTGCTCCTTCTCTTCTGGCGTGGAAGCCTTGCTGAGACGATCCGCAATCACCGGCAGCAGGGCCGACACGATCAACAGCTGCACCAGCTGGTCTGGCGTGTAGTAGCTACCCGTGGTCTTGCGGTCGCTCCCGGCACCACCGCCATAACTCAGCTGCCAGCTGCCACCGGCGCGCTCTAGCTGGGGATGGAGCTCCAGCAGCCCCTCATACACACTGCCCAGCTCCTCGGTGTTGAGGTCGCGGTAGTTGACGCGGGTGAGCGTGTCTCCGGCCTGGAACCAGCCGATGGCCCGGATCGCCCTCAGCAGAAAGCGGTTGGCCAGTTCGCACTGCTCCAGCGCCCGGCATTGCGACTCGGCGAACAATCCCCCCAGGCCGGGCAGTCCCAGCGGAGAGCTGCTCTGGCGCAGCTGCAGAAACACCAGCTTCTGGGTCTGCCAAAGATCGCCATAGGGCCCCTCCGAGGCGCTGCGGCGGATCGCCAGTTCCCGCAACCTGCCGATGCTGTAGCCCTCGCGATAGATGCGGCGGCGCGGATCCTCCTGGCCCAGGGTTCGGGGGAACAGCAGGTCGCGGTCTTCCGCGGTGAACAGAAACAGGAAGCGATACACCAGCCGCAGCAGCTGGCGGTGCAGTTCCTGGCCGCTGAGGGCACCACTGGCCAGCTGGTGGCGCAGGGCCTCGTTGCCTGGATGCTGGAGCAGGCCATTGCCCAGGGCTTCGAGGGCCTGCTGCACGCCGTTGCGCAGCTGCCCCAGCACCCGCTCACCCGCCTCCTGCGCCTGCTCCTTCCAGGAGTCGAGCACGCAGCTGCCCGTCTGCGGATGGCGGAAGCGGCTGGCGTGCAGCAGCAGCCAGAGCACGGCGAACTCATCGAACAGCTCGCCCTCCACCAGCAGCTCCAGATCAACCGCCAGGTAGGCCGGCTTCACCAGTGACGGGTTGTCGTGCTGCAGCCGCAGCCGATCGCCGGTGAGCAGCAGCCCCCACTTGGCGTTGTCGTCGGCATTGAGGCATTCCTGCAGGCAGCTGTGGGGGGAGCGCCGGCGACCTTCCTGGCCGAATTGGCTGCTGCCCTTATCCAGCTGATCAGCCGCGAGGCCCCGCACGAGCAGGGCCACGGCGCCCTCAAATGCCCGGTGGGTGATCGGGAAATGGGAGTCGCCGTGTTGCCAGCCGCTGCAGGGTTGCAGATCCGGCCAGCCCAGCACCTCGCGCAGGATTCGCACGGAGGTATGCAGGCCGCTGATGCCTTGTGCCGCCCGATTCCGCAGATCCTTGTGTTCCTCCCAGATTTCTTTCAGCCGCACCCAGGCGGCATCAATCCGCTCCCGCAGCCGTTCGCCTTTGGCCAGGCCGTAGTCGGCCTCCTTCTGCATCGGGGCCTGCAGGCGGGCCACTTGCTCCAGCAAGGAACCGGGAAGCAGGCTGCCCTTGAGCTCGATCGCCTGGAAGCTGACGGTGGCGGTGGTGCGGGGCATGGCGCAAAGGGTGGGGGTGGGAACGTAGACAGATCGGGCGGGGAGGAGACGGTGTGCTGGTGGCTGGATCGGGGAGCTCGACATCCTGGTGGCGCTGACAGACTGAGCTGAGATCCGACTCAGCCAGGAGGTCTGGCGCGATGGCCACCCTGACCCTGCACGACGTTCCCGATGGGCTGCTGGCGCGGCTTGAACAGCGTGCCCGCGCCCATGGCCGCAGCCTCACCAGTGAGGTGCTGGCTGCCCTGGAGACCCTGGAGCCTGCGGCGGCCGGCCCGGCAGTGGCTCAACCTGCTCCAGAACCTGTGAACATCGAGCCCACATTGCGGCGCATGCAGGAGATCAGCGCCGGGCTGCGGGCCAAGGCGGCCGCTGAGGGCCGCGAGATTCGGCAGGTGCCGCCGCTGCCCCCGATGACAGAGGAGGAGATCCAGGCCCAGCTCGATCGCTGGCGGGAACTGCGCAGCCAGTTCAAAGGGCCACCGCTCACGAGCGAGGAAATCATCGCGGCGATAGAGCGCGATAGTCATCCTCGAGATCACGACTATCTGGCCACATACGAATAAGTCCATCTTCCTCTGGCTCACTCGTAAATGCGGCTGCGATGACCCAGCTGTACAACCAGCACCACGAGGCGCTGTTCCACCAACTCACAGACAATTCTGTAGTCACCCACTCGGTAGCGCCATAAGCCCGTCATCGGTCCTGTGAGCGACTTGCCTCGCTCGCGAGGATCAGTGGTTTCAGCCACAAGTTTCCGGAGATACAAGCCCAGGCGCCTGGCGGTAGCCGAATCGAGCTTGCGCAGTTGCCGCTCAGCTCCACTGGAGAATTCAACAGTCCAGGCCAAGGTCTTGCATAACAGCGTCGAGAGAACGGGTGCTCGATTCACCGCGCCGAACCCGGTCGGCTTCCAAGGCGCCCAGATAGGCGTCTTCCAGATCTTCCATTCCCTGCAGGATCAGCTCCTTCAGATAAAATTCCTTGCTGCGCCCGGTGGCCCTGGCCAGCGCCTCCAGCCGGGCGTCAATATTGGGATCGAGCTGAATTGTGGTGCTCATGGGTGGGGCTGGAGTCGTGGTCTCAGGGTAGGACTGGTGGCTGATCACAGCTGCGGCGCCGGCAACAGCACGATCAGGCCGATCACATCCACCGGCAGGCTGGGTTCACAGCGAAAGCGCATGCGCAGCGCTTCGCC
>JBBASD010000127.1:0-7364 GCA_040399485.1 Cyanobium sp.
GTGACCTCCTCGGCGATCTGGGTCTCGCCCCGCTGCAAGCGCCGGGCGATGGCGGCGGGAAAGACACTCAGCAGCAGCCGCTCGTTTTCCTGGTTTTTATGGTCCACCAGGGCCGTCTGGGTCTGCAGGCTTTGGACCACGGCATTGAAGGAGCGGCTCAGCTCGCCGAATTCATCCTGGGCATTGGACACCGGAATGCTGGCGAGTTCACCGGCCGATACCCGGCGGGCGCTGTCGATCAGGTGCTGGATCGGCTTGTTGAATAGATGGGCCAGGGCCATCGCCAGCAGCGTGACCAGGAGCATCAGCAGGGTGGCGGTGATCAGGATCTGGCGCTGGAAGGCATAGATGGGTGCATAGGCTTCGCCCAGATCCATCTGCGCCAGGATCACCCAGTCCAGGCCCCTGATGCGCAGGGGCGCAAAGGAACTGAGCACGGCCGTGCCCCGGTAATCCAGCAACTGCATCGTGCCGGTGCCGCCGGCCAGGGCCCGGGCGACCGCCGGGGTGGTCACGGGCTGCTGCAGGATCGTGGTGCCGTACTGGCGCAGGCGAGCTATGGCCTCCTCCTTGAAGCCGCGCGAGCGCAACTGGGCCAGGAAAGCGTTGGGATCATTGAGATGGGAGCGGGAGGCGGAACGCATCAGCGAATCACTGCCCACCAGGAAAGTTTGACCCGTACTGCCAAGACCATCCTGCTGCCACGACTGATTGCCGGTCATGACGTTGTTGATCTCGTCGGCGGGCACCTGGAAGGCCAACACCCCCACCAGGCGGGAGCCGCTGTAGATCGGTGCGGCGATGAAGGAGGCGGGGGCGCCATAGGAGGGGGCATAGGCGGCGAAGTCCGCCAGATCGGTGAATCCCTTTTCCTTGGTGGCAATCACCTGGCGAATCAGTCCGGCCAGATTGCTATCTCTGTAGGGACCATTCTGCAGATCACTGCCGAAATCTGTCTCTTTAAAAACGGTGTAAACGATCTGCCCCTGGGGATTGATTAGAAACATATCATAATAACCAAACTTAGAAACGATATTGCGAAAGATTGGATGATAGAGGCCATGTACGCGGCTGTAGGCGGTGCCATCGTTTGCGGCGTTGAGCAACTGCTTGCGGGAAACTGGATTGGGATTGGCTGCAATGTACTGATATTGAAGGTATAGGGAGGCCGGCGTATTCACCAAATAGGACTCAAGAATGGGCATGCCTGAGTGGAACTTATCCAGGCGGGGTAGAAACTCTTTGCGGTAGTACTGTTCCAGTGTTTGCATTGAGTTGCGCGGCAGGGCCGAGGCTCCCAGTTGCTGGTAGGCCGCGTCAAACTCCTGGACTGCAGCCACGATCGACAGGTCTTCGCTGAGGGTGAGGGTGTGGTTTTGAATATGGCGAAAATAGGCTTCGATTTGGGAGGCCTTGGAGGCGCGTACGCTGGTGAGTTGGTTATAGACCCTGTCGGTGAGGTTGATCTGGCCGCTTTTATAACCGAGTACGGCGGTAAACAGTGTCGAGAATCCACTGACAAGCAACAACATCAAAATCAACTTGGATTTGATGCTTAGCTGGCCGGAAGAACCCCGTAAAAGCTGCAAAAATAAATGCGCCGGATTGACCTTTGACTTTGACAGATCCATAGCGCCCTGGGCATTTTGCGATAATAGTTCCCCGATTCCAATGGTTTGTAGGCATTGCAACCGTTGGCTGGGCGCCGTGCTGCCAAGAGGGGCACAGCCATGGCAGTGGCGCGGAAATCCTGGTGCTGGAGGGGTGTTTGAAGACGAGTACGGCAGCTATCCAGCCTGTAGCTGGCTGCGCAATCCCCCCGGCAGCGTGCACTGGCCCTGGAGTGAGGCGGGCTGCAAGATCTGGGTAAAGACCGGCCACCTGCCGACCACCGTTGCTGCCGAAGTCTCAGGGGCTGGCGCTGCGGTAGGTTCAAAACCCTGACCCCGGCGTTTGCAGAAAGGCCAACTCTACGGCGCTTGACTCCCGCCCCAAGGCGGCATTGCGGTGCGGGAAGCGGCCAAAGCGGGCGATCACGTCCCGATGCCTGCGCGCAAAGTCGGCAGTTCGCTCGTCAACGAACTGGCTGAACAGTGGCAGGGAGGCCTCCTGCACCGCCAGCTCTTCGCTGTGCATCAGCGGCATCAGCCAGAACTGACGCCGCGCCTGGTCGGGCTCCGCCTCAACCCAGCCCAGCTGTAGCGCCCGCAGGCTCAGCGCCAGGGCCTGGGGATCGCCAGCGAAAGCCTTGGCGCTGTCGCGCCAGAGCTGGCGGGGGAACTGATCGAGCAGCAACAGCAGCGCCAGGCCGCTCTGGGGTGTTTCGCTCCAGGAGCCCAGCTCGCCGGCGATCGCCTGGCGGGTGAGGTCTAGGAAGCGTTGCCGCACCAGCGCGTCAAAGGCAGGGTCCTTGGTAAACCATTGGCTGGGGGTGGTGTCGTTGAACCAGAAGTTCAAGACCGCTTTGGCATCGATCTCCATGGTTTAGGCACGGCCAGTCTTTCCCCATCATCGATTCCCCCTGTTCGCACAGCCGGCACCCTGCCCATCGCCTGGGGGGCTGCTGAAGAGGACTGAGGGACTACTGGGGTTGTCCCCCCGGTTCAATGGACAGGTCGCCACCAGGCAGGCAACAGAGGCCAAGCACTGGGCGGGGGGCGTCATCGCTGCGCAGTCACCGCCGCGGTGCACCTAGATTAATCGAGGACAAATGTTCCCCAGTTGATTACCGCATTCAATGTTAGCCATCAATCGCTCCCTGCGCGCAGGCGTCGCTGGCCTATCTCTGAGCCTGTTGGCTTCGACAACTGCTTTTGCAGGAAGTTCCCCATTACCCACTGAGGACATCGTTGACACGGCTGTTGCTGCGGGCAGCTTCAAGACGCTTACGACGGCTCTGAATGCGGCCGGGCTCGTTGAGACCCTTAAGGGTAAAGGCCCGTTTACCGTTTTTGCGCCCACCGATGCAGCCTTCGCCAAGCTGCCGGCGGGCACGGTGGAGTCGCTTCTCAAGCCTGAGAACAAGCAAAAGCTAACTTCCATTCTCACCTATCACGTTGTAGCCGGCAATGTGAAAGCCGCCGATGTCGTCAAGCTCTCAAGCGCAAAGACCTTGAACGGTCAATCGGTCATGATCAAGACCCTCGGTGGCAAGGTCTTTATTAACGGCGCCACCGTCGTCAAGGCCGACATCGCAACGACCAACGGCACCATCCACGTGATTGATACCGTGCTGCTGCCGAAGTGATCTGCTGCCCGGCGGATTAAACGGGTGCCGCAGCAAGCCTGCGGCACCCTTATTTATGGCAAGGCATGATATATTTGCAAACCGATTAATCAGCCATGAAATTGATCTAGCAAGCTGAGCGGACTGGCCATTTTTTTTGAGAATGCTCCACTTCCGATGGCCTAGAGCAGGTGGTCGAGTCATGGGCCTCAAATTGGAAGCTGCCGCTGTGATCGGTGAGAATTTTGTCGGCGAGTCGGGCGTGGAGTTGTCGAGCTATGAGGCACTCGCCTGAAATGCCTATCACCCAAGGGTGGCCTAAACCATGACTCATTCCACTTGAAAACTTATGCTGGGACTTGGGTCAGAGCTTCGGCCAGGCTCACCACCAAGGTGCGTCCGTTCAGCCGGTAGCTACGCTCACCTGGTGTGATCACCAGCAGCAGATCGAGTTCCAGATCCGCCAGGGCCTGCCGCATCGAAGCGCTCAGTCGGGGTGCATCGGCCCGCTTGATCTCCACGCCGATCCGTCGGCCACCCAGCATCACCAGCAGATCCAGTTCGGCACCGCCATGGGTGGCCCAGAACCAGACGCCTTGGGGCCGCCAGGCCGCCAGCAGTTGCTCGATCACGTAGCCCTCCCAGGAGGCGCCGAGGCGGGGATGGCAGAGCAGGGCGTCGTGGTCCTGAATTTGGAGCAGCTGGTGCAACAGGCCCGTGTCGCGGAAGTAAATCTTCGGGGCCTTCACTTGACGTTTGAGCAGGTTGGCGTGCCAGGGCTGCAGCAAACGCACCATGAAGACGCCTTCGAGCAGATCGAGATAGCGGCGGCAGGTGGTCTGATTCACACCAAGTGAGCGTCCCAGTTCGGAGCCATTCCATAGCTGGCCATGAAAATGGGTGAGCATCGCCCAGAAGCGCTGCAGGGTGGCGGCAGGAACGCGCACACCGAGCTGGGGGATGTCGCTTTCCAGCAGGGTGTGAATGAAGTCTCGCCTCCAGATCAGGCTGGCCGCCTCCTCCTCCGCCAGAAAGGAGCGGGGAAAGCCACCCCGCAGCCACAGCCTTGGGGAGGCATCCTGCCCAACCTCCGCCAGGGTGAAACCTGCCATCTCGACGATCTCGATGCGGCCGGCCAGGGATTCCGACGACTGGCGCAGCAGCGCCGGCGAGGCGGAGCCGAGGATCAGAAATTGGGCCAGGGCGTCCGGTCGGTCGGCCAGCACCCGCAGGATCGGGAACAACTCGGGGCGCCTTTGCACTTCATCGATCACCACCGTGCCGCGCAGCTCGGCCAGGGCCGTCAGGGGCTCTTCCAGCCGCGCCAGGCTGATCGGATCCTCGAGGTCGAAGTAGTTGGCCGAGGTCACAGGCACCAGTTGCCGGGCCAGGGTGGTTTTGCCGCACTGGCGAGGACCGAGCAGCGCCACCACCGGCGCTCGGGGCAGGGCCGCCTGCAGCGCGTTAAGCAATGAGGACCGGGCGAGCATGGCACCAGCCTAGGGGGTGCCTTGAAAATTCTGCGGTGTACGCTCGATTTTCAAGTCTGCCGTTGATCAAACACCGACTGGAGCTAAAGCGCCGGCTGGGGCTCAGCCGGGAAGAGGGTCCCAGCAGGCTCTCGGCCTGCAAAGGCAACCCAGGCTTGGCGGACGACAGCGCCGCAGTACCAACCACCGCCAAGCTGGAATGTTGAAAGGCCTTTGGGCACAGACGAACGCCATGACTGCTGATGCTGATTAAAAGGCTGCCTGCCACCGCCTCACCGTGCCCTGCCGCGATGCCTCCAGGGCCGATCAGTGAGCCGATCGTCGTGTGCAGGATGGTGGACTACGCAAACCTGATGGTGCGGTTATCGGTTTTGCGGGATGTGCAACGGGGCCGGGCCGGCCTGATGGAAACGCTGATGGCTCCAAACCTTACATAGCTCAGGTCTTGCCCTGGAGCACCTTTTCTAGAACCGCGATCAGACGATCTTCCAGCTGGTCGATCCGCTGCAGCAGCCGCGTCTCCAACTGGGCCAGGGCCTCCTCGCCGCCACCACCGCGTCCAGCTGCTGGCCTTGTTAGCGCCTGGGCTGGTGCGGGCCAGCTTCCGCTGGCAAACACGCTGCACAGATAGTCCCAGGTTTTCTTTTTGCTGGGAGCAGGGCCCAGGATTGTTTCCAGATGGGTGAGGGCGGCTGCGGCGGTTCCGAAACGGGCTTTGAGGGCTTTTGGATGGCACTGCTCCGGGGGCAGGAGGGGTTGAGGTGCTGCCTGCAGGGCTGCTGCCGTCTTGGTTTCGGCAGGCAGCGCCGGTGCCAATTCCTCCACCAGCTCTCGGATTGCGGCGTTCTGTTCGCCCACGGTGCGGAACAGTTCCGCATCACCCTTGGCCATGCGCGCCATCAACGCACCGAAGCGATCGCTTAGATCTCCCATCAGCCCTCGCTACCGCCGCGCAGCAGGCTGCGCATGCGTTCGATCAGCCGGGTGATGTTGAAAATGCTCCAGTAACCCGCTTCCTCCTTGGCGGCATCAAGTTCCTTGAGCACACCATCAAGGGCCTGTTGCTTGTCCTCGAAGGCCTCCAGCTCCCGGTGCATGTCCTGGGCGATGCGCAGGGCGTCAGCCCTTTCCTGGCCCAGCTCCATCAAGCGACCCTCGTAGCGTCGCAGGGTTTCCAGGAACTGTTCCCGCGCGGCCGTGAGCTCTCTGGAACGGCGCTGCAGCTGGCCACGGGAGCGGGTCAGCGAGGCGTGGCTGTTGCGCATCGCCAGGTAGTGGTGCTCGATCTGCTCCCGGCTCAGGTTGCTTGGATCCGCGGGAAAATCCTGGGTGGAGCGGATGCCTTTGCATTCCACTGGGGCCTGGGTGGTGGCAGGCGAAACCGAGAGCGATTCAGTGCCTGACGCCAGAAAGCTCAACTCCCCTTGCTCGCTATGGCCTTGCTCGCTATGGGCCATCGGAACAAACAGGGGATCAGCATGAGGCCAGCTTAGGACGCGCAATGGCTTGGCAAGACCATTGGGTCCGTAATGTTGGTTGGAGTTTGCAGCCTGCCGCTGAAAGCATTTGACTCGGCATGTTTGATGTTGCGCAAATTCTATAAAGTATGTTTCAGCTGTTGCAACAACCAAGCCATTTTTAAATCTAGAATTCCTAGTCAAATTTGGCCTGTAGTTCGACGGGCTAGCTATTGCCGGCAGCCCCCACGTGCCCCTCGATGACATGACCTTTCCTAGTAGCGGGGGGTGCCATCCAACAAACCTTCAGCATCGACCCCAAAACCCTCACAGCCAACGAAGCACGTCATCACTGAAGGGCATGGCTGGCCTCCAAGCCCACCCCTTACCCAAGCACGATCACCGTGGCGCCATAGCTGCGTAGCTGGCTGTCCACAGTCAGCAGCAGCATCGGCTCCACCTGGCTCTGGCACACCAGCAAGCGATCGAAGGGATCCCGGTGGACGCCATTGGTCTCCAGCGCCGCCACAGCCAGCAGGTGAGCGTTGCTGATCGGCAGCCAACGGAAACCCTGCAACGGCACCTGGCGCTCCAGTTCCGGCAGATCCACCTGCAGCCGGCCGATCGACACCTTGATCGCCATCTCCCACAACGTTGCCTGGCTCACGAACACCTCCGCCTGCGGCGCCTGCACCCGCTCCACCAATGGCTGCGGCAGCCGTGGATCGCCGTTCAGCCACCACAACACCAGATGGGTATCGAGCAGCAGCCGCGTCACGGCAGCGCCTCAAACAACCCATCCAGGGGCGCATCAAAATCATCAGCCAGCGTGATCTGGCCGCGCATCGCCCCAGGCGCCGCCACCGGCCGGGCTGGTGCCTGCCAGGCCACCAGCCGCGCAATCGGCACCCCCGAGCGGGCGATCACCACTTCCTGGCCCTGCTCCACCTCCTGCAGCAGCTGGGAGAGATGGGTTTTGGCCTGGTGCACGTTCACCATCGCCATCGAACATCCCCTTGAACTAAGCCTTAGTTTAGTCCCAGAGTGCGGCCATTGCTGGGCAGCCCCGGAGCGTGGCCGACCTTCCTATTGTCCAGTGATGTGGTTGGTGCGGGGTTGGGGAAAAGGGCTTGGTCCCTACGTCGTGTAATCGGCGTTGATGCGCACGTATTGATCCGATAGGTCGCAGCC
>JBBASD010000128.1:0-7293 GCA_040399485.1 Cyanobium sp.
GCTCCGGCAGGCGGGTGGCTGCCACGGCCACGCCGGCATCCAGGGCCAGCAACCGCACCGCCTGATGGGAGGCCAGCAACGCCAACCAGCGCTCCACATCGAGGCTGAGGGCAAGCCGTCCGCGGTTCACCAGCATTGCCACTTCCCAGCAACTGATGGCGGACACCAGCAGCCCTGGTGAACCGCCCGGCTGGCCGGCGCTCTCGATCGCGGCACCGATGGCGGCCAGGGCAGTCGCTGACAGCCGCTGGCGATCCCCGTTCGCCCACCAGATCAGCACATGGGTATCGAGCAGAATCAAGCCAAGACTTCCCAGTCGTTCTCGCCGACGGGCGCGAACGAGCAGCAGGGAGGTGCCGGCAGGTAGCCGCGGCTGATGGCCACGGGAGTCTTGGGTCATCGCTCAGCGAATGGACCAAGCCCTGTCTTTCTATCTAGCCTTGATAAACTTCAGGCTAGTTTGTTATCATGAAGGACAGTTGCCCCTCCGGCTCCCGACGCCAACCCACCCTGGCGGTGCCCTTGGCGGCAGCCAAGAACCAGCTCTCGGCCTTGGTGGCTCGGGTGGAGCAGGGGGAGGAGATCGCCATCACCCGTCGGGGGGTGCCGGTGGTGCGGCTCGTGCCCGAATCAGGTGAACGCAATGGGCCTGCAGGACGCCTCGAGCGGGGAGCCCTGGCGCTGGAGCGGCTGCAGCGACTGCGCAGTGGCGTTGTATTGGAGGGCGACCTGCGGCTGATCGGCCGCGAGGGCCTGGATTGAACCCGGTGATCGCAACCACCGCCTTTGTGCTCGACAACTCCATGCTCTGCGGCTGGTTCATTTGCTGAGACTGCCTCGGCTGCTGGGGGGGGGGGTAATCACCGCCTAGATGCCCGCAACTCACGGCCCGACCTAGGCCGCCTCCAGCAGCCGCAGGGCCAGGGCTTCGCCACTGCGCATCGCCCCCTCCACCCGCCCGAAGCCGGGCCCCTCGATGAAGTCGCCGCAGAAACCGACCCGGCTTTGGCGGCAGAGGGCCAGGGCCTGGGGCAGACCCGGCAGCTGGGGAAAGGCGGCCCCCCAGCGCATCAGCTCGCTGTGGACCCCGGGCCAGGGGGCTTCCCCTGGCGGCAACGGCCCTGGAGGCTCGGGCAACCAGGCCGCCAGGGCACCCTGCAGCCCGCGCTCTAAGGCGGCGATCACCTCCGCCTCCCGTTGTTGCGTTGGCGCACTGCCCAGATGCTTGGCGATCGACGAGCGGGAGCCATAGACATTGAGATGCTCGCCGGCAAAGGTGCCGGTGGAGTGGGCCACCACCGCACAACGGCCGTCCTCAAGGGGCTGAATCGCCACGCGCCGCAGCCCCCAGCGCTGCTGGGCCGCCGAATCGAAACTGAGCAGCCGGAAGGGCAGGGCCAGCCATGGGGGGGCGTCGCTGGCCGACACCACCATCATCAGGTTGCTGCGGGCCTCAGCGCGGATCGAGGCGATCGCCGCCAGGCTGTGGGCCAGCTCCGGATCGGCCCGTGCGGCTGCCCCTTCCGCCAGGGGCAGGGTCTGCCAACCGAGCACCAGCCGGCTGCGGGGATGGGCCAACAAGGTGCTGCCCAGCACCAACCAGTCTGCTTCCGCCAGCAGCTCTTTAGCGCTATCCAGCAGTTGCCACCGGCCTGCGCTGCTGGTCTCCAGGTGGCGCACCAGGATGCCGTAATGGGCGTCGATGGCGCCGTCGGCCAGGGCCAGCAAACCGCGGCAGAGCTGTTCCATGCCCTGCCGACCGCGATAGAGCCGGCCCTGGCAGAAGGGATCCTCCAGCCGGCCCATCAGGCCGCCATCTTTGTCCAGGCAGGCCAGGGTTCCCTGCCAGGGCTCTATCCAGCCACCGGCCAGCAAAGGCGCCAGCAGGGCGGGATCGGGGCTGGCGCTGATGTTGAACAGGGGGGCGCCGTGGTCGATGCGCAGGTGGCTGTCCTGGCGGGAGCGGCGCGTGGCGGTGCGGCCCCCGGGTCCGCGGCCGCTTTCCCACAGGCTGAGGCGATCCGCTGGCCAACCCTGGCGCCGCAGGCTGGCCACCAGGGCACAGCCGCCGACACCGGCTCCAATCACGGCGAGGTGGGGTGCATCGGCCCTGGGCCTGGGCAAGCCGCTCATCAAAACCCTTGGGATCCCACCAGCTTGATGCAAGGGCAGGCAGTTGGCCGCAAATTGATCGAGATCCCGTGCCGGAGCGGAGGGTTTCCAGGGCCACGTAACATTTGTCACCAGCATCGGCACTAAATGCTGCCTAGGAGCACGGGGCCTTGTGCCTAACTTCTAGTCAAGACGTTCGTTCGCCCCCGTTGGTCCGTTTCCGCCCCTTCTCCAGGCGCAATTACCTGCTCTTGCTGCCAGCTGCCGTGGTGCTTGGCGGCGGCGGCCAGGTGCTGGCGCTAGCCCAGGGGGCTCAAAGCCAAACCCAAACGCGGACAGGCAACCAACCGCGGACAGTGAACGTCTACTCCGGGCGCCACTACAACACCGACAAGCGCCTCTATGAGCGCTTCACCCAGCAGACAGGCATCAAGGTGAACCTGCTGGAGGGCAAGGACGACGAACTGATCCAGCGCCTGCGCAGCGAAGGCAGCAACGCCAAGGCCGATGTGCTGGTGCTGGTGGATGCGGCCCGCCTCTACCGGGCCCAGCAGGCAAACCTGTTCCAGCCGATCAGCTCCAGCCAACTCAACAGTGCGGTGCCCGCCAACCTGCGGGACACCCGCGGCCGTTGGTACGCCCTCACCCGCCGCGCCCGTCCGGTGATCGTCAATGCGGCGCTAGTGAAACCCAGCTTGATTCGCACCTATGCCGACCTGGCGCGGCCGGAACTGAAGGGAAAGTTGTGCCTGCGCGATCGGGCCAACGTCTACAACCAGTCGCTGGTGGCAGACCAGTTGATTCAGCGAGGCCAAGCCGCTACGAAAACCTGGTTGAAGGGCCTGGTGGCCAATGTCAAGCAGCCCTACTTCTCCGCCGACACGCCGATCGCCCGCGCCGTCGGCCGGGGCGAATGCGGTGCCGCCATGGTGAACCACTACTACCTGGCCCGACTGTTGGCTCCTGGCAGCAGCGCCGCCGACCAGGCCGCCGCCGCCAAGGTGACCGTGGTGTGGCCCAAACCCACCCATGTGAATGTCTCCGCCGGGGGCGTCACCCGTTACGCCCGCAACCCCCAGCATGCCCAAAAGCTGCTGGAATTTCTCGTCTCCCCCAGCTCTGGTGAGGGCTATGCAGCCGCAAATAATGAATATCCGCTCAGGGGTTGGGGCAACAACCCGATCCTCAAGCGTTTCGGCAGCTTCACTGCCCCATCGGTGAGCATCGAGCAAATGGGAAAGCGCAATGCCGAGGCCGTGCAGCTGATGGTTCAGGCTGGCTGGCAGTAGGTGCACCTGAGTTTGAGCGGTAGAGCTTCAGCGGCGGCTAAACCCGCGATCGGCAGGACTGGGCTGGTGCTGCTGGTGCTGCTGATTGGGCTGCTGGCGTTGGCGCCCCTGGCGGCCCTGCTGCGGGATGCGCTGTTCAGCGCTGAACCCGGCGCCATAGGTCTGGGCCCCCTGGGCCTGGGGGCCGATGCAGCCGCCCAGATTCGCGGCACGCTGCTATTGGTGGCCGGCGAGGGCGTGCTGGGCACCGTGCTGGGTACGGCCACTGGCTGGCTCACGGCGGTATGTCGCTTCCCGGGCCGCCGCTGGCTGCGTATGGCCCAGTTGTTGCCATTGGCTTGCCCCGCTTATTTATTGGCGGCCAGCTTGATCGATTGGGGTAGCCAGAACGGCATCCGCATCTACGGTTTCTGGTGGGCGGTGCTGCTGCTCAGCCTGGCGAATTACACCTATGTGTTTTTGCTGAGCACCGAGAGTTTTTCGACCAGTGGCCGCCAGCTGCTGGAGGCCTGCCGCAGCTTGGGGGTAGGGCCCTGGCAGAGTTTTTGGCGGGTGGCGTTGCCGCTGGCGGCCCCCTCAATCGGCGCCGGCGTCGCCCTCAGTGCCATGGAGGTGGTGAATGAGTTGGGGGCGGTGCGTTTGCTGGGGGTGCCGAGCCTGTCGGCGGGAATATTGAATCGCTGGCAAATCGATGGAGACCCCCGCGGGGCGGCCCTGTTGGCGCTAGCAGCCCTCGCCATCGTGGTGCTGCTGCTGGCGGCGGAGCGGGCCCTGCGGCGCCGCAGCCGCCGCTGGAACCTGGGCAGCGGCAGCGCCAATTGCCACGTCTGGCCGCTGGCGGGCTGGCGCGCCGCCGCCGCCATTGGCATCACCCTGCTGCCGCCGCTGGCCTGCCTGTTGATTCCAGGCCTGTGGATTTTGCAGGGCTGGCAGGCGATGGCGGCGGAACCGCTGGGCGAATTGCTGGCCCTGGCGGGCCGTAGCTTTGGGTTGGCCTTGCTGGTAGCGGCGATCACGGCCATTTGCGCCCTGCTGCTGGCGATCAGCCGCCGCTGGAGTGAGGGGCCATTGGTGAATCAATTCAGCTTTATGGCTGGCCTGGGCTACGGCATTCCGGGCAGTGTGCTGGCCCTGGGCTTGCTGCTGGTGGGGGGGCCGCTGCAGCTGAATCCAGTGCTGTTGCTGGTGTGGGGCTATGGGGTGCGGTTCATGGCCGTATCCAAGCAGGGTCTCGATGCCGCCCTGGAGCGCATCCCGGCGAGCATCGACGAATCGGCCACCAGCCTGGGCTGCAGCTGGTGGCAGACCCTGGGGCGCATCCATTTGCCGCTGCTGCGGGGGCCCCTATTGGTGGGTTTGTTATTGGTGTTTGTGGATGTGGTGAAGGAATTGCCGATCACCCTGTCGCTGCGGCCCTTTGATTTCGACACCCTGGCGGTGCGGGTGTTTCAGTACGCCAGCGATGAGCGGGTGGGTTATGCAATGGCGCCGGCCCTGCTGATCATCGGCTTTGGTTTAGTGGCAGCGATCGCCTTGATCCCCTCATTGGAGCAGCGCAGTTGAGCATGAACGGCGATAACAACGCCCCCCACCTGCAGCTGCGGGACGTCTGGCACCGCTATGGCGCTGGAAGTAGCTGGACATTGCGCCAGATCGATCTGACGCTGCAGCGGGGCGAGTTGGTGGGGTTGCTGGGCCCCTCGGGTTGCGGCAAGACCACCCTGCTGCGGTTGGTGGCGGGCTTTGAGCGGCCGGAACGGGGGTCGGTGTGGCTGGGGGGCTGCCAAGTGGCCGGGCCCCTGCAGTGGCTGCCGGCGGAACGGCGGGGGGTGGGCATGGTGTTTCAGGACTACGCCCTGTTTCCCCACCTCGATGCCTGGCAAAACGCCTGCTTTGGCTTGCGGCGCGGCCACGACCTAAGCCGGGTGCGCTGGTTGCTGGACCTGCTGGGGCTGGAGGGCCTGGAGCGCCGCTATCCGCACCAACTATCGGGCGGCCAGCGGCAGCGCCTGGCCCTGGCCCGGGCCCTGGCCCCCCAGCCTGCTGTGGTGCTGCTGGATGAACCCTTCTCCAACCTGGATGTGGAGGTGCGGCTGCGATTGCGCAGCGAGCTGCCCCGGGTGCTGAGCAGCGTTGGCGCCAGTGGCCTGATCGTCACCCACGACCCGGAGGAGGCGCTGGCCATCTGCGACCGGGTGGCGGTGCTGGGAGACGGCGTATTGCATCAAATCGCACCGCCAAGACAGCTAGTGCAACAGCCGGCCACCACCTTCGTGGGTCGTTTCTTACTGCAGGCCAACCTGCTGCCCGCCAGCCTGGAGAACGGTCAATTATTGACACCGCTGGGCATCATTCCCGCCGGCCAGTGGCGCTGGGCAGGGGAAGGCCAGCACGGCGATGGGGAGAGCGTCACTGGACAGCCACTGGCTGGACAGCCATTGGCCGGCCAGCCGCTGGAGGTGATGTTGCGCCAGGAGGATCTACAGCTGGAAAGCCAGCCCCAGGGCGAATGGCAGCTGGTCGGCCGCGAGTTTCTCGGCTCCGCCTGGCTGGCCCTGCTGGAATGCCGGGGCCAGCGCCTGCGGCTGAAATTGCCGCTGGACGATCCCTGTGAGCTGGGTATGAACTGCCGGGTGACGGTGCGGCACCAGGCTGTTGCCACTCTGTTTGGGTCGGGTGCGGTGGGGGGTGGGGGTAGGGGTGTGGTGGATAGGGGTGGTGTTGCCAGTCAGGATTCGACAGCCGTGGGTGTTTGAACGGGTTTTCGGACGACGGGAGCACCCTCTGCGCAACGGCAAGAACGGCAAGGACCGACAGGCAGAGCGCTTGGCGCAAAACCCTTGGGCGCAGAAGATTTAAAAAACTGCAGCCAAATGAAGTAACGACTTATACGAGATGTGAAGCAATAGCTGGGAGCTTGTCTGGTTTCAACGAAGATGAACCTAGAGATTTCATCAGCACTCCTGCTGGCGTCTTCTTAAGGAGATTTTTAATCATGGCTCAAATACAGGTAAACGAAACACAAATTGTCAGCGGGACTGAAATCATGCGTGGCGAGGACCATACCCGCCAGATTGCCGTTTCGGTACCCCGCTTTGCTTCCAGACCTGATATAACGATTAGCATCTACTCTGATGACAACATGCCTCCAGCGATTGGTTCGGATGAGAATGCAAATCCAGGTACTACGTTTGCTCCCTGGGCAATCGAATATCTCCCTGAAGCCGGTATAGACGGTCAGGACTTTATCGTAGTATCGGCCGCAAACACTCAAGACGGTGTGGCGACTCCGGTACGGGTAATGTGTAGTTACATCGTTATGGGTGAAATCGCAAAGGTTTCGTAAGCGCAATAAAAGAACCAAGCGCAGATAGTGGCTAAAACCCAGCTGGTGCGGCTGTTTCACAACGCTTACTGTGGCTAGAAAAACGTGCTAGCCAAGAAGGGAAAGCCCTGGGCCCGCTGGCCCAGGCAAATTCCACTGCCTCAGGTGCTAGTATTCGCCGAAAGTCAAGCCAACAATTAGGTTAATATTGGAACAGGAAATCGAAACTTGCTTAGTTAATAAGCTGAAAGATCTTAAATATAGCTATCGCCCCGAAATAAATAACCGTTCCGCACTTGAGAATAACTTCCGCGACAAGTTTGAAAAAACTAAACCGTGTCAAGTTGACCGATGGCGAGTTTGCTCGCCTGCTCGACCAGATCATCACGCACGATATGTTCGCCGCCGCCATACTCTTCCCTAAAGAGGCGATCCCTTCCGCCGCACCCATGAGCAAAAGAAAAAACACTTCGCCCGCTTCGAACAACCACCGGGGCTTGCTCGATGATCTCTCTGCGATCATCGCCCCGCTCCACGCACTCCACCGGCAAGCGGTCGAAGCTCACG
>JBBASD010000129.1:0-7282 GCA_040399485.1 Cyanobium sp.
TGGATCGACCATCTGGCGGCCCTCCAGGCCGAGGGTCCCACCCCTACGGCCCCGGGGCTGGCGCCCGGTTGGACCCCCGAGGGCCCCCTGTTTGCGGCCGATCCCGAACTGGTGTGGGAGGCGGCGCTGGCATGAGGGGGGCGGAGCCATTGGTGTTGAGCGATGGCGCTCCGGCCGAGGCACAGGCCGCCGCCCTGATGCAGGCCTGGGCAGCCGGTCGGGCCGTGGGGCTGGCCCACCCAGCGGAGGGGGCGGCGCTGGCGGCGGCGATCGGCGCTGGTGACGCCCTGGCGCCTTGGCAGGCCGCAGTGGTGCTGGGTAGTGGCGGCAGCAGCGGGGGGAGGCACTGGTGTGTGCAGCCCCTAGAACATCTGCGGGCCTCGGCCGCCGCCACGGCGGCCTGGCTGGAGCAGCGGGGGCTCGATCCCGCCGCCTGCCTGCATCTCAATCCCCTGCCTCTGCACCATGTGAGCGGCTTGCTGCCCCTGGTGCGCTGCCACAGCTGGGGCGCGGCCTTGCACTTTCTGCCCCCCAACTGGCTGCGGGATCCGGCCCTGCTGGCGGCGGCCAGTCCCCTGCCGCCGGGCCGGCCGGCGCTGGTGTCCTTGGTGCCCACCCAGCTGGGACGGCTGATGGCGAGTCCCGAGGGGCTGGCCTGGTTGCG
Source organism: Cyanobium sp. (assembly GCA_040399485.1). Classification (GTDB taxonomy): domain Bacteria; phylum Cyanobacteriota; class Cyanobacteriia; order PCC-6307; family Cyanobiaceae; genus Cyanobium. The sequence continues at coordinate 665 of JBBASD010000129.1, forward strand.
GGGCATGGCCGTGATCTGGGTCGGCGGTGCGGCCCTGCCGGAGGCTGCTGCTGACCTGGCGCGGCGGCATGATCTGCGGCTGGCCCCCTGCTACGGCGCCACCGAAACGGCGGCCATGGTGACGGCCCTGCCGCCCGAGCTCTTCCTGGCCGGGGAGTCGGGCTGTGGGTCTGCGCTTTGTGATGTGAAGCTGCGCCTGGATCCGGCCGGCTCATCGGCGCTGGAGGTGCGTACCGCCCGGCTGTGCCCGGGTTGGCTGGATGCCGGCCAGCTGCGCCCGTTGCCCCGCGATTGCGAGGGCTGGTGGCGCAGCGGCGACGCCGCTCGCCTGGAGGCAGGCGGCCTCAATCTGCTGGGCCGCCTGGATGGGGCCCTGCAGAGCGGCGCTGAAACGGTGTTCCCTGAGGCAGTGGAGGCCCGGCTGTTGGCCGCGGCGGCCAGCGACCGGCTGCCACTGGAAGCCGTGTTGGTGCTGGGGGTGCCGGACGCCGACTGGGGTGAACGGCTGGTGGCCTTGGTGCGCCCCCGGCCGGGAGCCGATGGCGCTGCCCTGATCACCGCCTTGCAGCAGCTCACGGCCCCCTGGCGGCCGGCGGATCGCCCCCGCTGCTGGCACCTCTGCAGCGAACTGGCCCCCAATGTCGCCGGCAAATGGGAACGCTCGCGTTGGCGGCGCTGGTTGGCGGAAACGTGAGGGACGGTCCCCAAGTCAACAAAGTTGTCGTTGGCGTGGCTGATTGGCCCGGATATTGGCTGGGATGGGGTTAGTTTGACCGGGTACCAGGGCTGCGAGGGACACTGCGGGTCCTATCCGTGCAGGGCACTGCAGGGTGAATTCATTCTCGTTTTTTGGCCATTTTGCATCTATTCCACTAATGGGTAATTCTTTTGCTTTGTCTTCTGGTCCAGCCGGTGATCTGCAGGCATTTCGGCCCTTGGCCAACGCGGTGCTTCCCTCCCATTCTATGGCCTACAAAAGCACGCGCCTGATGGCCCGTGCCGTCAATGGGATGCAGATGGCCCTGGCCGAGGCTTACATCAATGGGCTGGAAATCCCCGATTCTTTGTATCGGGCCATGCTCCATGGCACGATGCCGACCTTGTTTCGAAACTTTCCTGGCCTGCTGGCTCCCTATGAGTGGGTTTTGACCGAGTCAGATCGCCTGGCGGAGTCTTCCGGCGAATTGATGAAGATTCAATATGACCTTCCCCAGACGATGCTCAATGGGATGCTAGGGGATTGGGAGCCGATTTATCCGAAGTACAGCATGGGACTTTGGGAAAATGGGGCTGCCGATCTGGAGGAGTCACAAAAACAAATGATTGACCAGTTGATTGAGAGGCTTGGTATTGAGGATGGTGATCATATTCTTGATTTTGGCTGTGGTTGGGGTTGCGTGCCCAACTACATCATGTCCAAGTTTGCAAATGTTCGCTTTACTGGTGTCAACCTCAGCCACCAGCAATGCACTTATATGCGCGGCAAGATGAACGATCCCCGCAGCCAGCTCAGCTCGGGCAGGTTCACCCTGATGGAAGGCGACCTAAATGACATTGAGTTTGCTGAGAAGTTTGACAAAATTGTTTCCGTGGGTGTTTTTTGCCATGTGGGCAACCTGACCCAATCCTTGCAGAAGTTGGCCTCCCTGCTCAAGCCTAAGGGTCGGGCTTTGATCCATATCATTACGGTGAGAATTCCGAATAACATGTCATCGGGCTTCACTCATAAGTATATCTTCCCCCATGGCAGGTATTGGAACCATGACGCCATTCCGAGCCATAATCGTGACCTGAAAACAGTCAAGCGTTGGTATATCAATGGCATGAACTACCACCAGACCTTGACGGATTGGCTGCATCGCTTTGATGCCCGTCAGAGTGAGTTTCAGGATCTTGATTATGGAATGGATTATGCACGCTTTAGGCGAATTTGGCGATTTTATCTCCTGCTGCTTGGCACTATTTTTGCAACCTGTGATGGTGAATTCAACGGCAATGGTCAGTACCTGTTGACCCATGCCGATGCGTCCGGCCTGGGCTAAGCGGGTGGGCGGGTGCAGCCAGGGTGCCACGGGCCAGATTGACAGCGCTGCCAATCCTTTGCCGGTGCAGTTTGCGTTGTGTTTTGGTGGCCAATCATGGCTGCTGTTCTGGGGCGTGCCTTGCTGACCCATCCTTACCTTCAAAGTGGCTGCACCCCGGCGCCCAGGCTTGCCGCTTCCAGCCAACGTTGAATCGCTTCGGGCAGGGGGCAGCGTTGGCGGCTCGTGGCATTGATGGCCAGGTGACGTGTCAAGCCCCGGGCCACCTCCTCGCCGTCAAGATCGAAGCGGTAGGCCACCTCAAAGCCGCTGGGATCGAGTCGTGTGGGCGTTAACACGACCCCCAGCTCATCCCCCACCACCAGGGGGCGGCGGTAATCGGCGCGGCAATGCACAATCGGCAGGGCTATCTCCGGCTTGTGCTGGGGGGTGGGAAACAGGACTGCGGGAGCAATGCCAAAGCATTGCAGGCTTTCTTCGTAGGCCTCGTGGCACCAGCGCAACAGCTGCTGGAAGTGCATCACTCCCGCCGCATCGGTGTCGCCGAAGCGCACCGTGCGCTGGAGTTGCAGCCAGCTGGAGGGAGCGGGGAGGGGGGGCGGCATGGGCGTCTTGGCAGGGGGGAGAGAAAAGGTCACGCTGATGCTGCGATCAGCGCTGTTCAGGTCTTGGGAGTCAAGAGTGGGCGCAAGAATTTTTGCCATGCCGATGGGATGGCTGAGTTGGAATAACTGGGTTGGCGGGCGCAAAGATCTGTTGCGACCCTATAGGCGGGATTTTCGGTTTCTTGGTTGCCCTGAAAAGCTCCAAATTGGAGGCAGGCTTTGGTAATGGCCCGGGCGGGTGTGGGGTAGATGAAGATAGTGCCGTTTCCATTGGCGCTCATCAGTTCGCCATCACGACGTTCAATCAGGCTCCAGATGCTGCCAAAGCCTGATTGGAAATAGTTGCCGAGGGGGCGTCCCTGCCGCCAGAGTTGAATTTTGCCGCCACTTCCGCCTGACACCCAATCGCCATTTTTGCGGATCACCAGGCTCACCACGGCGTTATGGGGCGTTTCTATGGCTGGGCCCTGCTGCTGGCCGTGCTGCCAGCGGCGTAAACGTCCATCTTCTCCAGCACTTAAGAGATCGCCATTCGGTAACTCAGAGATCGCCCAGACGGCTCCGTGGCGGGTTTGAATCGCCGCTTTACCAAAGGGGCGTCCTTGGGAGGACCAATGCTTCATGGTTCCGTCTTTCCCTCCCGTCATCAAGGTGCCATTGGCGAGGGTGGTGAGGCTGGCCACCCCTTGTTGCTGGGTGGCAAAGGTGACTATCACCTGGCCATCCCTCCAGATCCGTACCTTGTCATCGTCGCCGCCGCTGACTAAATCGCCATCAAGGGTTTGGGTGAGGGCATAAACGCGGCCATGGTCCGTGCGGATCGGTCGGCCGAGGAGCCGATTGCGACGCCAGTGGTGCAGGAAGCCATCACTGCCGCCACTGATCAAATCACCATTGCATTGCTCCACAAGGCTGAGGGCCTCAAGCTGACCCGCTGGGATGGGTTCATTGGCCTGACGATTGCCTGGATCCCAGATCCGAATCAAATTTTGCTTCTCCTGACTCAATGGTTCGCTGCCTCCCGAGAGCAGCTGGCCGTTGCGTCGGCGCATGAGCGTGTAGACGGTGCTGTGGCCACTGCGGTAGTTCCCCAGCAGCACCCCGGCCTGGTTCCAGTGGCGCACACTGCCATCATCGCCGCCGCTGATCACCGTGTTGTCGCTGAGCCCTTCTAATGCCGTGACGGCACCTTGGCCACTGGCGATCGGCGCCCCAAGCCGTTGACCCTTACGCCACCATTGCAAGGTGGCATTACGGCCGCCGCTGACCCAATCGCCATTGGGCAGCACCGCTACGCTCCAGACCTCATTTTGGCCACTGGATAGCGGCGGACCCAAGGGGGTTGCCTTGGCCGGATTCCAACGGCGCAGGTTGCCATCGCTGCCGGCTGTGATCAGGCTGCCATCGTGGTCGCGCACCATGGTTTGCAGCGAACCGTGGCCCGACACAACGGGGAGACCCACCCTCTGGCCATGGCTCCAGCGTTGCAAGCGGCCTTCATCACCGGCGGTCCACCAGGTGTCAGCGTTGAGGGCCACGACTCCACGCACACCGTTGCTGTGACTGGTGCGGATCGGCTGGTCTTGCGGTTCGCCCTTGGCGTTCCATAACCGCAAGCTGCCATCGCGGCCGCCGCTGATCAACCGGCCGTCGGGGGTTTCGGCCAGGCTCCAGACTTCACTTTGGTTACTGACCAGCATGCCTCGCAGCATGTTGCGCTCGACCGCTTGTTCAAGGCTGACTGCCAGGGGCAAGGCTTCACTGGGATTGTCCTGCAGCCTGGCCATCGCCGCCAATCCATGGATCAGGCTTTGCAGGGGGTCCAGATCCAGCATCGAGAGATGGATGCTCTGGAATTGACGCGTCTGGGCCTCGTAGGCCCGCAGGTTGGACCATTGGGCCCAGCCCCAGGCGGCGGTGGCGGCGGTGCTGAGCCCAGCCAAGACCGCCAGCACCAGCCGCCGTTGGCGCCGCCGTTGGCTCGCGGCCCGATCACGGTGGGCCATGCTGGCCCGTACGAAGGATTGGAGATCAGACTGGAACTGATGGGGCCGCTCCTCCAGCCAGGCCTGGGCGCGGGTGAGCTTCAAGCCGCTTAGCAGGGCCGTCTCTTTGTCTGAATCTGGGGCCTGCTGCCATTGGGCCAGTTCCGTTTCCAGCTGCTGGCTACCAACCAGATACTCCCGGGCCTCATCCAGCCAGCCCCGTAGCAACGGCCATTTGCGCAGCAGGGCCTCATGGGCCACCTCCACCCAACGCTCCTGGTCCCGCTGTTCCACGCTCAGTAGGCGGGCTTCCACCAGTCCCTTGAGTAAGGGTTGGGCTAGGGGGGGCAGTTGATCCCAACGGGCCGGGCGCCTGGTGTAATCGTCTTGGTCGTTGATCCGCACCATGGCTGGCACAAAGGCATCCCGCAGGGCGAGGAGGGCCTCGGGCGTGGGTTGGTAGAGATCCAACACCTCGTCAGCGGCATGGCGCACCGCATTGTCCAGGGGTGAAAGGTTTAGGTGGTCGTCGCCGAGGGCTTGGTAATCGGCGAGGCTGAGCACCCGATCGTCGCCAAAGCGGTCGAACAGTTCGCGCAGGGCGAAGGCGAGCAGGGGCAGGGCATCGTCACTGCTGGCGTCGTGCATAGCCGCCTGCACGAAGCTCTCTTCTACCGTCAGCCCCGCCACCTTGGCCGGCCCCTTGATGATTTCGGGGATGCGCTCCATGGGCAGGGGCGGTAACGACATCGCTTGCAGGGGCACGCTGAGGTCGGCGGCGGCCTGGAGGTTGCCGAGGAAATCGGAGCGCAGGGTCATCACCACCTGGAAGCCGGCGCCGCAGCAGAGGGCGGCGCTGAGGATGGCGAAGCAGAACCGCACCTGGTCGGGGTCGCCAATGGTGAAGAGCTCTTCGCCTTGATCGACGCTGATCAGGATCTGGGCTTCGGGGCTTTGATGGGCGTTGCGGAGCTCGGCGGCGAACTCGGACAGGGTGGCGGCCAAGCTGCCGTTGGCGTGGGCCTGCTGCAAACGCTGATCGAGTAGGCGCCAATCGCCATGGCCGCCCAGGGCGAGGGCCAGGCTGTGGGCGAGCTGCAGGCAGGGTTGGGATTGGGGCCGAAAGGGGGGCAGCGGCAACCAGTGGCGGCCACTGCGGGCCAGGCGGGGCAGCAGGCCGGCCCGCAGCAGCGATGATTTACCGGCACCGGAGGCCCCCAGCAGCACCAACAGGCGTTGGGCCCCTTGGATGCGCAGCACCTGGAGCCGGGCGATCAGCTCGCGGATTTCCTCGTCCCGGCCGAAATACAGGGCCGCATCCTCTTGATCGAAGCAGAGCAGGCCGGGATAGGGGGGGCGATTGGGGTCCAAGGGGAAGCCCCCCTGATCGTCCAGGGCCAGTTCACTGAGCTGGCGGGCGAGGGCCTCCAGGCCGGCTTGGCGGTCTTGGCGCAGGTCGAGTTGCTGCAGGTCGGCCGCGATCGGCGCCAGGTATTCGCTGCTGGCAGGGGCTGCATCGCGGTCGGCGCCAAGCAGTTGAAAAATGGGTTTACCGAGGGAGCGGGCTTGGATGAATTCGGCAAAGCACCACTTGGAGGCCATCCAATTGGCGCTTTGGACGATAAGCAGGGCCTGGGAGGTTTCAATCTCGCGGTAGAGGGTGCGTTCCCAATCGGTGCCGGGTGGCAGGCCGACATGCTTGTCAAAATCCAGAAAGGGCGCCTCATATCCCTGCTCCAGCAGCCAATCGGCGACCCAGCGGGCGGCGGCCCCGTCACGGCTGGAGTGGGAGATGAAGACGCGAGCCATCGGGCAAGGGCTGCGCACATCAAAGGTCAGCCCATGGACTCAGGCTAGTCGAGATGACGTAAGTATGGCAATGGAGTGCAGCTATCAGAATTGATTAGAGGTTTTTTTCAATGGATCTTGGCTTGATAAATTTGTTAGGAGATAAAAGTCAAAATCAAGAGGCCATGTAGAGGCTAT